>NZ_QAIW01000430.1:2885-6435 GCF_003061285.1 Stenotrophomonas sp. HMWF003
TCGACAACTGGATGTGGCCGCGCCACACGGGCGATTTCTCGTTCTACCGCGCCTACGTGGGCAAGGACGGCAAGCCGGCGGCCTTCGCGGCCGACAACGTGCCGTACCAGCCGAAGCACTTCCTGAAGTTCGCCGACCAGCCGCTGGGGGCCGACGACTTCGTGATGGTGGCCGGCTACCCGGGCCGCACCAACCGCTATGCGCTGGCCGGTGAGTTCAACGAAACCGCAGGCTGGACCTACCCGACCATCGCCCAGCATTACGCCGCGGTGCTGAAGATGATCGACGAGGCCGGCAAGGCCGACGCCGACATCAAGGTGAAGTACGCCGCCACCGCGGCCAGCATGAACAACGTGGCCAAGAACTACGTCGGCCAGCTGGAAGGCTTCAAGCGCATCGACGCGGCCGGCCAGAAGAAGGCTGAAGAAGCGGCCGTGCTGGCCTGGCTGAAGCAGCAGGGCGCGGCAGGCAAGCCGGCGCTGGCCGCGCACGCGCAGCTGATCAAGCACCTGGATACCAGCAAGGCCACGCGCGAGCGCGACCTGTTCGTGAGCCAGTTCAACAGCACCTCGGCGGTGGGCGCGGCGTTGTCGCTGTACCGCCTGTCGATCGAGCGCGCCAAGCCCGATGCCGAGCGCGAAGCGGGCTTCCAGGAGCGCGACCTGACCACCATCGAAGGCGGCCTGAAGCAGATGGATCGCCGCTACGTGGCGAAGATGGACCAGCAGCTGCAGACCTACTGGCTGGACCAGTACGTCGCCCTGCCGGCCGATCAGCGCAGCAACGCGGTGCTCAACACGTGGCTGGCCGGCAGTGACGCTGCTGCAGTCAAGGCGCTGGTGGCCAAGCTGGGCGGCACCGAACTGGGCAGCCTGGACAAGCGCCTGAGCTGGTTCAAGGCCGACCGCGCCGCCTTCGAGGCCAGCACCGATCCGGCCATCCAGTACGCCGTGGCGGCGATGCCGGCGCTGCTCAAGCAGGAAGAGCAGAAGAAGATCCGCGAAGGCGAATCGCTGACCGCCCGCCCGCTGTACCTGCAGGCCGTGGCCGACTACAAGAAGAGCAAGGGCGGCTTCGTCTACCCCGATGCCAACCTGTCGCTGCGCATCACCTTCGGCAACGTCATGGGCTATGGCAAGGACGGCGTGAACTACACCCCGTTCACCACCCTGGAAGGCGTGGCCGCCAAGGAAACCGGCGTGGATCCGTTCGATTCGCCCAAGGCGCTGCTGGAGGCGGTCAAGGCCAAGCGCTACGGCGGCCTGGAAGACAAGCGGATCGGCTCGGTGCCGGTGAACTTCCTGTCCAACCTGGACATCACCGGCGGCAACTCCGGTTCGCCGGTGCTGGATGCGCACGGCAAGCTGGTGGGCCTGGCGTTCGACGGCAACTGGGAGTCGGTCAGCTCCAACTGGGTGTTCGACCCGGTGATGACCCGCATGATCGCGGTGGACAGCCGCTACATGCAGTGGATCATGCAGGAAGTGGCGCCCGCGCCGCAGCTGCTGAAAGAGCTGAACCTGGCGAAGTGACCCTCACAACCCCGCGGCGAAAGCCGCGGGGTTTTTCGTTGGGCAGATGTCGACCGTGGGGCGGCAGGCGGTCGCTGCAGGGCCCGTGGCCCGTGCCGACCAACGGTCGGCATCTACCGGGTATCATGCGGTGCTCGCGGTCATTCACATCATGTGAACGATTGCGACAGCATTCCTCCCCCCAAGGACTCCCAGTACGCATGCGCATCCTGCTTGCCCGCCACGGTGAAACGCCGTGGAATGCCGAAGGCCGTTACCAGGGCCAGATCGATATCCCGTTGTCGCCGATCGGCGAAGCCCAGGCCCAGGCCCTCGGGGAGCGCCTGAAGTCGGTGGACATCACCCGTGCGGTGGCATCGCCGCTGTCGCGTGCACAACGCACCGCACAGCTGGCGCTGGGTGCCGAACGCGCGTCGATGCTGCTGACCGAACCGGAGCTGCAGGAGATCGCGCACGGTGAGTGGGAAGGCCTGCTGGCCAGTGAAATCCATGAAAAAGACCCGTCGCGCCTGCAGGCCTGGCGCGACGAGCCCGACACCGTGCTGATGCCCGGTGGCGAATCGCTGCGCCTGGTGCTGGAGCGCAGCTGGCGCGGCCTGGCGCGTGCCGCCGAAGGCCTGGGCGAGCACGACACCCTGCTGGTGGTCGCCCACGATGCGGTCAACCGGGTCATCCTGTGCCGCATCCTCGGCCTGCCGCTGTCGCGCCTGTGGACCTTCCGCCAGGCCCCGACCACGCTGAACCTGCTCGAAGGTGCCGACCTGGACCAGCTCGAACTGGTGCGCCTGAACGACTGCGCACACCACACCCCGTTCTTCGGCGAAGCCAAGCACCGCGCGCTGTAACCGTCCCGCGTCCCATTCCGTCGTCCGCCCCACTGATCCAATGCCCATGACCACCGCACGCCCGCACACCCTTTCCGCCTGGCTCAGCCATATCGAGCAGCAGCACCCGGCTACCATCGACATGGGCCTGGAGCGCGTGCGCAGCGTCGCGCAGGCACTGGGGTTGGCGCAGCCCGGCGCGTACACCGTGGTCGTGGGCGGCACCAACGGCAAGGGTTCCACGGTCGCCTTCATCGAGGCGATCGCGCGGGCGGCCGGGTGGAAGGTCGGCGCGTACACCTCGCCGCACCTGCTGCGTTACAACGAGCGCGTGCGCATCGATGGGCAGGACGTCGCCGACGAGGCGCTGATGGCCGCTTTCAATGCCATCGAAGATGCACGCGGCAGCACCACGCTGACCTATTTCGAGTACGGCACGCTGGCCGCGCTGTACCTGTTCGGGCAGGCCGGGCTGGACCTGGCAGTACTCGAAGTCGGCCTGGGGGGGCGCCTGGATGCGGTCAACATCGTCGACGCCGACGTGGCGGTGATCACCACCGTGGACATCGATCACAGCGAGTGGCTGGGCGAGGATCGCGAAGCGATCGGCGTGGAGAAGGCCGGCATCATCCGCGGCTGGAAGCCGGTGATCCTGGGCGAAACCGATCCGCCGTCCAGCGTGCTGGCCCGTGCCTACCTGCTGGGCGCCAACGCGATCCGCGGCGGCAGCGATTTCTTCGCCGACGTCATCGATGCGCAACACTGGCGCTGGCGCGATGTGGGGTTCAGCATCGAGCTGCCCACCCCGGCCCTGCGCGGCCCGATCCAGCTGCGCAATGCCGCCTCCGCGATCGCCGCGCTGCGCACCCTGGACAAGCCGCTGTCGCGCGCGGCGATCACCGAAGGCGTGGCCACCGCGCGCATCCGTGGCCGGTTGCAGGCCGTGCAGCGCAACGGCGTGGACGTGCTGGTGGATGTGGGCCACAACCCGCAGGCCGCGCGCGAACTGGCGGCCGCACTGAAGGCCGCACCGGTGGCCGGGCGCACCCGGGCGGTGTTTGCCGCCCTGCAGGACAAGGATGCGGCCGGCGTGGTCGAGGCGCTGGGCGGGCAGGTCGATGCGTGGCACCTGGCCGGTCTGGACGGTGCCCGCGCGCAGAGCGCGCAGGCGCTGCAGGCCCGCCTGCAGGACAC
>NZ_QAIW01000430.1:6459-6735 GCF_003061285.1 Stenotrophomonas sp. HMWF003
CTCGTTCCATACCGCCGCACAGGCGCTGCAGTGGCTGGACGCAGCGGACTGACACAGGTTTTCAATGCGCTGCGGCCGTTCAGCCGCCACCGTCGCCGCTCACGCCGACACCCGTATAATCGCCGTGGCATTCCGCCGCGCCGCCCTGCCTGCCTTCCGTGGATACTCCTCTGAAACAGCGACTGATTGGTGCCATCGTTCTGGTGGCTTTGGCTGTGATCTTCCTGCCCATGCTGGTCAAAGGCCCTGCGCCTGACAGCGGCGTGGCCAGCGTAC
>NZ_QAIW01000431.1:0-10812 GCF_003061285.1 Stenotrophomonas sp. HMWF003
CCCTTGTACATGCCGCCGGAATGGATCGCACCGGCGGCGAACACATCCGAATAGCAGGCCAGCATGATCGAGGTCATCGCGCCGCCAGCCGAAATGCCGGTCACGTAGACCCGCCGCGGATCAACCGCGTAGCTGCCCTTCACCTGGTCCACGATCCCGGCCAGGATCGAGGCCTCACCGCTGCCCCTGGCCTGGTTGATCGGCAGCTGCCAGTTCCAGCAGCGTGCGGGGTTGGCGGTGACGTTCTGCCGGGGGTAGACCACGAGGAAGCCTTCGGTATCGGCCACGTCGTTGAAGCCGGAGGCCTCACCCATCAGGTTTGGCCCGGTCACGCAGCCGTGCAGCACCAGCAGCACCGGCAGCGGCTGCGTGTCGTCGTAGCCCGCCGGCACCCACACCTGGTACTCGCGGGCGCCGAAAATGTTGCCGAACAGGCCCACATCCCAATGCCCGGCGGGTCCTGCCGCGAACGCGCTGCCTGCCGTTGCCAGCCAGGCGCACAGCACCAGCAGCGCCGCCTTGATCGAATTGATTCCAGAGTTCATAGCCAGATCCTCATGCGTGAGTCGTGGATGAAGTGGTTCCGGGAATCCTCGGGGTCCGGCCGGCCAGAGGGTGCTGCGACGCCGCTGTCACACCCAGCCGGTGGCGTAATAGATGCCGATCACCACGAACACCGCGAGGGTCTTGATGACGGTCACCGCAAAAATGTCCTTGTAGGCCTGGCGATGGGTCAGCCCGGTCACCATCAGCAGGGTGATCACCGCACCGTTGTGCGGCAGGCTGTCCATGCCGCCGGACGCCATTGAGGCGACACGGTGCAGCACCTCCATCGGGATGCCGGCCGCCTGCGCGTTGGCAATGAAGGTCTCCGACATCGCGGCCAGGGCGATGCTCATGCCACCGGACGCCGAACCGGTGACGCCGGCCAGGCCGGTCACCGTGACCGCCTCATGCAGCAGGGGATCCTTGATGGATCCCAGCGCGTTGGCCACCACCATGAAACCCGGCAATGCGGCGATCACCGCACCGAAACCGTATTCCGATGCGGTGTTCATGGCCGCCAGCACCGCACCGCTGATCGCCGCACGGGTGCCCTCGGCAAACTGGGCAACCACGGGCCGCCAGGCCAGCGCCAGCACCGACAGAATGCCGACCAGCAGCGCGCCCACCACCGCCCAGATCGCGCCGATCTTCGCCACGTCCTGCACCACCGGCGCGGCGTTGCCCATGATGGAGGGCACGAAGCTGTGCGCGCCGCCGTACCAGTGCGGGATGCCCAGGGTGAACAGCTTGTTGGAAACGAACACCAGCACCAGCGGCAGCACGGCAATGCCCGCGTGCGCCAGATGCGTGCCGGTGAAGGGGGTCGGCTCGTTCACCAGGGTGGCCGGGTCGCCGTAGCCCTCGCCGCTGAGCTGCGCGACGCGCCGGCGCCACTCCAGGTAGGCCATGCCCACCGCAAGCACGAAGATGCTGCCCAGCGTGCCCAGTACAGGCGCCGCCCAGGTATCGGTGCCGAAGAACGTGGTCGGGATGATGTTCTGGATCTGCGGCGTACCGGGCAACGCATCCATGGTGAAACTGAAACCGCCCACGGCCAGCGTCGCCGGGATCAAACGCTTGGGGATGTCGCTCTGCCGGAACATCTCCGCTGCGAACGGATACACCGCAAACACCACCACGAACAGCGACACGCCCCCATAGGTGAGCAGGCCCGACACCAGTACGATCGACAGCATCGCCCGCTGCGGGCCGAACATACGGATCGCGGCGCCAACGATGGAGCGGGAAAAGCCGGACAGTTCGATCAGCTTGCCGAACACCGCGCCCAGCAGGAACACCGGGAAGTAGAGCTTGAGGAAGCCGACCATCTTGTCCATGAACAAGCCGGTGAACATCGGCGCCACCAGCGAGGGGTCGGTCAGCAGCACGGCGCCAAGCGCGGCGATGGGCGCGAACAGGATCACGCTGTAACCGCGGTAGGCCACCAGGATGAGGAAGGCCAGCGCTGCAAGTACGATCAGTAACGACATACGGCGCTTCCAGGTGAGGACGCGCCCAGTATCCGGATCTGGCGGTCGCTGCCGACTGGACCTAGGTCCACTCGCCCGTGCCCCGTGGCACCGCTAGCCTAGGTTCCATGGGTGGCAATGGGCCATTCGCCACGTGATGCCTTGGGGGAGGACCGAATGAAACGGAATTGCTTGAGCCTGATGATCGGCGCGCTGTTGGCCTCCGGGCCGGTACTGGCACAGGAGGCGCCACGCGCCGCACCGGCGGCAGGCAAGACCGCTTCGGCCACCAACCTGGACAGCATCACGGTGACCGCACGCAAACGCGAGGAAACCCTGCAGGAGGTGCCGGTGGCCGTCACCGCCTTCACCTCTGAAGCCTTGGACAAGATGAATGTCCAGGACATCAGCGACCTGGATGGCCAGGTGCCCAACCTGACCATCTACGCCGCGCGCGGCGCCAGCAGCACGGTCACCGCCTACATCCGTGGCATCGGCCAGTCCGATCCCACCTGGGGCGCCGATCCTGGCGTGGGCATCTACCTCGACGACGTCTACATCGCACGCCCGCAGGGCGCACTGCTGGACGTGTTCGACGTATCGCGCATCGAAGTGCTGCGCGGTCCGCAGGGAACGCTGTACGGCAAAAACACCATCGGCGGCGCGATCAAGTACATCTCGCGCGGTCTTCCCACCCAGAACGAAGGCTTCGCCCAGATCACCGTGGGCAACTACGGCCAGCTGGATGCCAAGGCCGCCATTGGCGGTCCCGTCGGCGGTGCCGATAGCGGCCTGCGGGCGCGCGTGGCGGTGGCCAGCATGAACCGCGACGGCTTCGGCGAGAATACATTCAATGGCCAGCCGGTCAGTGACAAGCAGATCAACGCGGCGCGCCTCAACGTGGGTGCGTACGCCGGGGACGATTTCGACGTGCAGTTCGCCCTGGACTGGATCGACGACCAGTCCAGCATGCGCGGCTCGAAGATGCTGGCGCCCAATCCTTTCATCCCGGCGTATCAGCCGATGGATGACCGCTACGACATCCGTTCGGGCATGCGCAACCTCAACAGCGTCGAGACCAAGGGCGCCTCGGCAACGGTGAACTGGCGTCCCAACGAAGACCTCGCACTGAAGTACGTGGTGGCCAAACGCGAGTCGGACAGCGACGCCAATATCGACTTCGACAGCACGCCGGTCAAGCTGGCCGATGTGGGCGGTACCTACACCGACAACCAGGTCAGCAACGAGGTGCAGCTCAACTATGATGCCGGCGGCCGCGTGCGCGGCGTGGTGGGCCTGTACCAGTTCAGCGGTGAAGCCGGTGGCCAGATCCGCAACAACTTCTTCAACCTGCAGTTCGGCGATACCCGCGGCAAGGTACTGACCGACAGCATCGCGCTGTATGGCGACTGGACCTTCGACCTGACCAGCAAGCTGAAGCTGGACGTCGGCGCCCGCTACACCGACGAGGACAAACGCGCGATCGTATTGAACCGCTTCTACGCCGATGCGACCTTCAGCAGACCCATCGCGGTGGCGGCGGATTTCGACAAGAAGACCAACTTCACGAACGTCTCGCCGAAGGTGTCGCTGGACTATCAGGTCACCCCGGACATCATGGTCTACGGATTGGCGACGCGCGGCTTCAAGTCGGGCGGCTACAACATCCGTGCCAATGCCGTGGCCGTGCCGCGCTCGGCCGAGCCGTTCGACGACGAGACCGTCGACAGCTTCGAAATTGGCAGCAAGATGGCCTTCCTCGACCAGCGCCTGTTCCTGAACCTGTCGGCCTTCCACAACAAGTACAAGGATATCCAGCTGTCGGTGTTCACCGGCATCGATACCAATGGTGACGGCATCGATGACGCCTTCTTCGGCGACTTCACCAATGCCGGCGCCGGCACCATCAACGGGCTGGAAGTCGAGTACCAGTACCTGCCCAGCCGGCACTGGCTGATCTCCGGCAACCTGGCCTGGCTGGACGCCAAGTACGACGAGTACATGGATCGCGGCATCAACGTGGCCGACAGGATGAAGTTCACCAACGCCCCGGAGTTCTCGGGCGCGCTGAACGTGGAATACCGCACCGATCTGGCCAACGGCGGCAACCTGTCCGCACGGGTGAGCTACAGCTACCAGAGCGAGGTGTGGCCGACCACCGACCTGAGCCCGGTGATCCGCCAGGATGGCTACGGACTGGTCAACGCGGGGGTCATCTGGAAGCTTGATGACGCCTGGACCTTCTCGCTGCAGGGCACCAACCTGGCCGACAAGGAATACCGCACCACCGGCTACAACATTCCGGCGGTCGGCACGCTGATTGGCTTCTACGGGCCGCCGCGCCAATATAGCCTCAGCGTCCGTTACGATTTCTAGGAAGTTTCTGCATGACGCCGTCTTACGATGATCTGTACTGGAACAGCAGCGATGGCCTGCGCCTGCATGCGCGCGACCATGCGCCGGCTGCGGGGCAACCGCCCCGCGGCACGGTGGTCTGCATTCCGGGGTTGACCCGCAATGCGGCCGACTTCGATGCCCTTGCCCGATCCCTGACCGCCGCCGGGTGGCGCGTGATCGCCGTGGACCTGCGCGGGCGTGCACGTTCGGCGCGTGCGCCGGACCCGTCCGGGTACAACCCGCGTGCATATGCTGACGACATGGTGGCGCTGCTGCAGTCGCAGAACATCGACAAGGCGGTCTTCATCGGCACCTCGCTGGGCGTGCTGGTCACCATCACCCTCGCCTCCCGTGCACCCGACCGCATCGCTGCCGCTGTGCTCAACGACGCCGGCCCCAAGGTACCGCGCGAGGCCCTGGCGCGGATCGGCAAGTACGCCGGCAAGCCCGTACCCCCGATGGACCTGGCGCAGGCCACGGCCTATGTGGAATCCATCGGCAAGGCGGCGTTCCCGCGCTTCACCGCCGACGACTGGCGGACGATGGCCACAAACACCTTCCGCCAGCGCGACGATGGGCTGCTGGAGCTGGATTACGACCCGGCGGTGATCCGCACCACGCGGCCGTGGGTGCTGTGGCTGCTGCGCCCGGTGCTGTGGCGCGCGGTGCGCGGGCTGACGGCGCGCGTGCCGGTACTGGTGGTGCGTGGGGCGTTGTCGGACATCCTGCCGCCCGATGTCGCGCGGAAGATGGCCGCCACATCGGCCAGCGCCCGTCTGGTTGAAGTGCCGGAGGTGGGTCATGCACCCACGTTGTCCGAGCCGGTGGCCCGAGACGCGATCCTGGCCTTGCTGGCGGACGTGCGATGACCGACGCGGCAAGGATCGGTGCGCTGCCCGCCGCGCTGCAGGCGCTGGGGCAGTGGGCAGCAAGCGAGCGACTGGGCGGCAGCACGCGCATCACGCAATCACGCATCGATGCGTTCGCCGAGGCCACCGGGGACCGCAACTGGATCCACGTCGATCCGGCCCGCGCACAGGCCGGCTTGCCGGGTGGGCAGACCATCGCGCATGGTTTCCTTCTGCTCTCCCTCACCGTCGAAGACGATGTGGCCGCGCTGACCGGCTTCCCCGGCATCGCCCACGTACTGAACTACGGCTTGAACAAAGTCCGCTTCCTGGCGCCGGTGCCCAGCGGCGCCGAGGTCCGGGTGCGCTCGCGCCTGGTGTCACTGGAAGCACGCAGCCCGGGGCAATGGTTGCTGACCCAGCACAAGACGGTCGAGCGGGTTCCCGGCGGCGAGGTGGCGCTGGTCGCCGAGCAGCTCTCGCTGATCGTGCTCAGCGCCTAGCGCCGCGCTGCCCCACCCCACCGCGCCGGCCTACTGCCCGACGGCGGCGGTTCTCTCTACACTGGAGCGATGTTGACGCCCACCATCGTCCTGTTCGCCTGCATCGCGTGGACCGTGCTGCTGTTCGGCGTCGCCCTGTGGGGGGAGCGCCAGGGGCATCGGCTCTCCAGGGTCTGGCCGGCCATCTATGCCCTGTCATTGGGCGTGCATTGCACGGCGTGGACCTATTACGGGGCCGCCTCGCAGGGCGTGCAATGGGGCTTCCCGATTCCGCCGACACTGATCGGCATGGCGCTGATCTTCGCCTTCGGGCTGCCGTTCCTGGCACGGCTCGGGCGACTGGCCAAGCAACACAACAGTGCCACCATCGCCGACCTGGTGGTCGCGCGGCTGCATGCGGACCAGGGGTTGGGCGTCACCATCACCCTGGTCGCGCTGTTCGGCATCATTCCCTACATCGCGCTGCAGCTCAAAGCGGTCAGCCAGGGTCTCGGCGCCCTGCTGGGGGACCAGTTCGCCCCCGTCGGGTGGCAGCTGGACGTGTCGTTCTGGTTCGCGCTTACGATGGCCGCCTTCACCCTGCTGTTCGGCGCACGCAAGGCCTCGGCCACCGAGCACAACCGCGGCATCGTGGTTGCGCTGGGGCTGGAATCGGTACTGAAACTGGCGGCACTGCTGGCCATCGGCCTGTATGCCGGGCTGTCGGTGGACCAGGCGGGCACGCCCCTGCTGGACAAGATGGCGCACCTGCCGCCGCCGGCGGTCATTCCGGATTTCCTCACCATGGTGGCGCTTGGTGCGATGGCTGCGTTCACCCTGCCCCACCAGTTCCATGTGGGCGTGGTCGAACTGCGCCAGCCGTCGGACCTGAAGACCGCACGCTGGCTGTTTCCGCTCTACCTGCTGCTGATCGGGTTGCCGTCGGTGCCGATGGCGTTGTCCGGCGCCGCACAGCTGCCGCACGCGGTGTCGCCCGACCTGTATGTGCTGGCCCTTCCGCAGGCGCGCGGTCATCACGTGCTGGCGCTGCTGGCGTACCTGGGCAGCCTGAGCGCGGCCACCGGCATGATGATCCTGTCGGGGCTGACCCTGTCGATCATGCTGGGCAACCATGGCGTGGGCTCACGCCTGCTGAGCGGCGTCAACGGATTCAACACCGGCGCCGACCTGCGCCCGCGGGTGCTCGCCTTCCGGCGCGCCGGCATCGTCGCCGTGTTCCTGATGTCGTGGCTGTACAGCCGCGCGATGAGCGGCACCGAAGCGCTCAGCGATTTCGGCCTGATGTCGTTCACCGCGCTTTCGCAGCTGGCACCGGCAGTGCTGTTTGCCGTGTACCGCCCGCGCACGCCCTCCCCGGCCATCATCGCCGGCATCGTACTGGGCTCCCTGGTGTGGCTGTGGCTGGTGCTGCTGCCGATGGTGGTCCCTGCGCCGCCACCGTCGTCCAGCCCCGACGGGCTGCACTGGCTGGCCATGTTCTCGCTGCGCATGCAGCCGGGACACATCGCCATCAGCATGGGCGCCAGTCTGGCGGTGAACCTGGCAACCGTCGTACTGGTGTCGCGCGCGGTACGCCCCTCGATGCCCCTGCAGCGGGACGCGGTGGCCGCCGCGTCGATGCGAAAGACGGCCGGTCGCTTCCTCGGCCAAGAGCGGGCCCGGCAGTTGATGGACGGACATGCCGGGCAGATGCTCGATGATGACCGGGTTACCGCCATCGAACGGGAACTCACCGCCGTGGTCGGTGCGGGCATGGCACGGCTGCTGGTGGAGGCCGCACGCGATGGCGGCGCCGCGCCGCTGGACGCCGTCACCCGCGCTGTCGGCGAAGCCACCCAGGTGCTGCGCTTCAACCAGCGCCTGCTGGAAGCGGCCCTGGAGAACATGAGCCAGGGCATCAGCGTGGTCGATGCCCAGCTGCAGCTGGTGGCCTGGAACAGCCGCTATGCCGCGCTGTTCAAATTCCCGCCGGCGCTGCTGCAGGTGGGCCAGTCGGTGGTCAACCTCACGGCGTGGGCCTTGGGGCAGCTGAACATCGGCGACAGCCCCGGTGACACGCTGGACAAGGCACTGCAGCGCCGCGTGGTGCACATGCGGCGCGGCACCCCGCATCTGTCCGAGCGGATCTTCCCCGACAACACCATCGTCGAAATCCGCGGCAACCCGATGCCCGGCGGCGGTTACGTGGCCACGTTCACCGATGTCACCGCCTTCCGCCGTGCTGAAGACGCACTCAAGCGCAGCAACGAAACCCTGGAGCGCCGCGTGCAGGACCGCACCGCCAGGCTGGAGCACGCCGTGCAGGAGGCCGAACGGGCCAATGTGGCCAAGACGCGCTTCCTTACTGCGGTCGGCCACGACCTGATCCAGCCGTTGCATGCCGCGCAGCTGCTGACCGACGCCATGTCGCAGCACATCGACTCCGACTTCCTTGGCAGCTTCCTGCACCAGATCCGTGGCGCCCTGGATTCCACCGATGACCTGCTGTCGGGCCTGCTGGATATTTCGCGACTGGAGGCCGGCGGGCTGGTGGCCGATCCACGCCCGTTTGCACTGTCAAGCGTGCTCGATCCGCTGGCGCAGGAGTTCGCCGTGCTGGCTGCGGCGCGCGGCCTGCAGTTCCGTCATGTGCGCACCCGCGCCTGGGTACACAGCGACCCGCTGCTGCTGCGCCGTGTGCTGCAGAACTTCCTGGCCAATGCCATCCGCTACACCCGCAGCGGTGGCGTGTTGCTGGGGGTGCGTCGCACTGGCCATACGCTGTCCATCGAAGTGCATGACAGCGGCCCCGGCATCGCCGCGGAGCAGCAGGCAGTGGTGTTCGAAGAGTTCCACCGCGGCGACCGCAGCAATGGCCAGGGCCTGGGCCTGGGGCTGACGATCGCACACCGGATCGCCGACCTGCTGCATGCACCACTGCACCTGCACAGCGTGCTCGAGCGCGGCGCGGCGTTCTCCATTACCGTGGCCCGGGCCACGCCGCCGGTGGCCCCGCGCAGTGAACCCGTCGCCGGCAACAGCAGCATCAAGGGCATCCGCGTGCTGGTGGTGGACAACGACCCGACGGCGCTGGAAGCCATGCGGCAGATGCTGCTTTCCTGGGGCTGCGATGTCATCGCCGCAGGCGACGCCAGTGCGGTGGGTTCGCACGCACCCGACGCTGCGCTGTGGCTGTTCGACTACCACCTTGACGCGGGCGATACCGGGGTCCAGCTCTGGCAGCGCCTGGTGGAGGCACATGGGCCGCGGCCGACGGTCATTCTCAGCGCCGACACCGGCAACGACACCCGCGACGCCGTGCGCGAGGCGGGACTGTCGTTGTTGAACAAGCCGTTCAAGCCGTTGGCGCTGCGCTGGGCGATCAATCATCTGCTGGCAACAGCCCGACCGGCCGCTCCCTGACGAAGGATCAGGCGTCCTGCGCCTCGTCCATCTGCCGCGAAGGATCGGCCAGCCCCATTTCATGCAGCACACGGATGGCCTGCGCACGATTGCGTACGCCCAGCCGGCCCATGATGCGGGTCATGTGCGCCTTCACCGTGCGCAACTGCACGCCCAGGCGGTCGGCAATCTGCTTGTTGAGCAGCCCTTCGGCCACCAAACTCAGTACGCGGTACTGATGCGCCGACAAGCTGGACAGGCGCGCGGCAAGGTCGGCGTCCTTGCTGAAGGGCGCCACCCGGGCCACCGGCTCGCGCAGCAGCGCCGGAATCCAGCGCTCTCCCTCCAGCACGCTCAGCAACGCCGACTGCAGGTCGGCCAGCCCCGAGCTCTTGGGGAGGTAACCGGCCGCGCCCAGGTCGATGGCACGGCGGATCACGTGGGGCTCTTCGTTGGCCGACACGATGATGATCGCCAGCCCCGGTTGCAGTGCACGAATGGTTGCCAGCCCGGCAAGCCCGTGGTTGCCGGGCATGTGCAGGTCCAGCAGCATCAGGTCGATCTGCTGGCTCTCGATCGCCTCGAGCACGCTGTGCAGGGAATCGGCCTCGCTGATCTGCAGGTCGGCAACGGCTTCCTCGGCCGCGCGATGCAGCGCCGCGCGGAACAAGGGATGGTCATCGGCGATGAGCAGGGTCGGCATGTCCAGCCGAGGTTAGCAAATCGCCCACGGCTCGGCACGGGTACCTAGGTACGCTGGCGCGCGCTGACGGGCTTGCTACGGTGGCGCAATGAACATCCACCGCTCCCTTGCTCCGCTGTGCGCCGCGCTGGCCTTGTTGCCGGGCGGCATCTCCGTCGCCGATGCGGCCGCGCCCCGCTCCACCGCTGCAGTGCCCGTGTTCGAGCAGTGGCGGGAAACCGGGCATCGCGGCAACGATGACCTGCTGATCGCCGGGCTGGGAATCGACGCCCTGCGCTCGACCACCGCGCCGACCTTCGCCAACCCGGCCCAGCCCACGGCCGACGAAGCCCGGCGCCGCGCGATCTGGAGCAGCTGGCGCGGGATTGCCGACCTGACCCCCGGCGGCGGGTTCGGCGATGTCTACGGCACTCTCCAGGCGGTACCCGGCCGCGAGTTCTCCGCCTATGCGCGCATCCCCGGTGCACGCCACCCGCATCGCGTACTGGTGCAGGTGCCCGATACCTTCGATGCCGCACGCAGGTGTCTGGTGGTGGCCGCCTCCTCCGGTTCGCGGGGCATCTACGGTGCCATTGCGGTGGCCGGCAGCTGGGGCCTGGCCCACGGCTGCGCTGTTGCATATACCGACAAGGGCACCGGCAGCGACTATTACGACCTGGACGCCAAGGTCGGCGTCCAGGCCGACGGCACGCCCGCCTCCCAGGGCGCGCTGGCCTTCGCTCCTGCCACGCCACACGCTACCCACGGCATTGCGTTCAAGCACGCGCATTCGGGCGACAACCCGGAAGCCGACTGGGGCCGGCATCTGCTGCAGGCGCTGCAGTTCGGCCTGCAGGCACTGGACCGCGCCTACCCCGACGCGGCCCCGTTCACGCCGGCCACGACGCGCACGCTGGGCGTGGGTGTCTCCAATGGCGGTGGCGCGGTACTGCGTGCTGCAGAGATCGACGGCGATTGGTTCGATG
>NZ_QAIW01000431.1:10843-11304 GCF_003061285.1 Stenotrophomonas sp. HMWF003
TGTCCGCACGGCAGCAACTGGCCGACGCAGGCCTGAGCGACGCCGCGCTTCGGGCTGGCGCGTTCTCGACCGGGTTCGATCTGTGGCGCGCCATCGCAGTGACCTATGCCTCGGCCTATGGGCGCTTTGGGGCGGGCGAGCATCCCTGTGAGTACCGGTTCTCGGCCGCGGCCGCTGACGGCATCCCCGGCCCGGCCGCGGCGGCGCTGCGTGCCACCTGGTGGAGCGAAGGCAGCGGCATCCCGCCGGGCAGCGGCGTGGTGCTGGTGGATGGCAACGCGGCGGCAGAGGATCCGCTGGAGGGCCTCAACTGCCTGCGCGCGCTCGGCCGTGGCGACGGCGCTGATGCCCGACGGGTACGCGCCGGTATCGCCGAGGCGGCCGCCAAGGCTCCGCGTCGCGGCCTGCCCATCGTGGTGATTCACGGCCTTGACGACGGGCTGGTGCCGATCAGCATGACC
>NZ_QAIW01000431.1:11314-14593 GCF_003061285.1 Stenotrophomonas sp. HMWF003
GCGCAGATTGCGTACTGGCGCGTTGAAAACGCGCAGCATTTCGACTCCTTGCTGGCCTTCCCCGACTACCGCAAACGCTATGTGCCACTGCTGCCCTACGTGTTCGCGGCGATGGACCAGGTGTGGGATCACCTTGAGGATCCCGTCCGCGCCCTGCCGCAGGATGCGCGCATCAAGCCAACGCCACGCGTGGACGCACCCATGCTGCGTGAGCAGCTGTCCATACCCGCCGCCCGCGGCCGCTGACACGCGCCCCACCAGGAACCCCCCATGCCACTTGCCAACGCCGCAGACGCACCCGCCCCCGACGCCCATGCCTACCCGCTGCTGATCAAGCAGCTGCTGCTCACGCCGCTGGCGGTGCGTCCCGAGCAGGAGATCGTCTACGGCGACAGCGTCCGCTTCGACTACCGCACGCTGCAGGCGCGCATCGGCCAGCTGGCCGGGCTGCTGACCTCCCTTGGGGTCAAGCAGGGCGATACCGTGGCGGTGATGGACTGGGACAGCAACCGCTATCTGGAAAGCTACTTCGCGGTTCCGATGCTCGGTGCGGTACTGATGATGGTGAACATCCGCCTGGCGCCCGAGCAGATCGCCTACACCCTCAACCACAGCGGCGCGCGCGTGCTCCTTGCCAACCGCGCGTTCCTGCCGGTGCTGGACGGCATCGATGCGCAGCTGCCGGATCTGCGCACGCGAATCCTGCTGGAGGATGAGACCGATCAGCCGCTGCCCGCCGGTTTCGTGACCGAGTACGAGGCCGGGCTGCGTGCGGCCACGCCCGTCGTCCACTTCCCGGACTTCGACGAAAACACGCGCGCCACGATGTTCTACACCACCGGCACCACCGGCCGGCCCAAAGGGGTCTACTTCAGCCATCGGCAGCTGGTGCTGCACTCGCTGGCGGGGATGGCCGCGCTGGGCAGTGCGGCCAGCCAGGGCCGCCTGCACCGCGACGATGTGTACATGCCGATCACGCCGATGTTCCATGTCCACGCCTGGGGCCTGCCGTACGTGGCCACGCTGATGGGCCTCAAGCAGGTGTATCCGGGCCGCTACCTGCCGGGGCAGCTGCTGGCATTGATCGCCCGCGAGAAGGTGACCTTCTCGCACTGCGTGCCGACCATCCTGCACATGTTGCTGGGCCACGCCAGCGCGGCCGACACCGATCTGCGTGGCTGGAAAGTGGTCATCGGCGGCGCCGCACTGCCCCGGGCACTGGCGCAGCAGGCGCTGGCACGAGGCATCGACATCTTCGGCGGCTACGGCATGTCCGAGACCTGCCCCCTGCTCACCCTTGCCCAGATCGATACCACCGCCGTGGCGGCAGGCTCGGACGAAGCGCTGTCGCTGCGCACCAAGGCCGGCATTCCGGTGCCGCTGGTGGACCTGCGCATCGTCGACGAAGGCATGCACGATGTTGCCCACGATGGCGTGGCCACCGGCGAAGTGGTGGTACGCGCGCCCTGGCTTACCCAGGGCTACCTGCACAACCCGGATGCGTCGACGGAACTGTGGGCCGGCGGCTACCTGCACACCGGGGACATCGGCAACATCGATGCCGGCGGTTACCTGCGCGTCGCTGATCGCATCAAGGACGTGATCAAGACCGGCGGCGAGTGGATCTCCTCCCTCGCGCTGGAGGACATCATCGCCCTGCATCCGGCGGTCAGTGAAGTGGCCGTCATCGGTATCACCGACACGAAATGGGGCGAGCGACCCCTGCCGTTGGTGGTCAGGCATGCCGGCAGCCAGGTGTCCGAGGCGGAGATCATTGAACTGGTTGCGGCGCGCAGCCGCTCGGGCGACATCTCCCGCTTCGCGATCCCGGACCGCGTCAGCTTCGTGGATGCGATCGAACGCACCAGCGTGGGCAAGATCAACAAGAAGAAACTGCGCGGCCTGCATGACCCGCATGCCGCCACGCCCGCCGGCTGACGTCAGAAAGCAGCCTGACGCCGGCGGCGAATCAACTGCCGGCTGCCTGCCTGGCCGCGCGTCCATGGGCAGCTGCAGCCGATGCGGATGATGGCCCCGGGGAGGCGCATCCCCACGTAGTGCAGCGTTCATTGGCACGGCCGTTGCATCGGCACTCCTGACGTTCCGCCCGGTTGGGGCCAATCAGGAGAACCGCAGATGAGTCTGTTCGTTGCCGGTCGTTCCATCCTCCACCCACACCAGCTCAGCACGCTGGGCCAGAGGGTGCTCTTCCTTCTCGATGGTGGCGTGCAGTGGGTGCGATGGGCCATCGCATCGGGCATGCATCGGTACCAGTTTGGCGATGAAGGCAGCTTGTTGGACGCCGTGCAGCAGGGCCTGCATGGCGCGCGAATGGCCTGGCTGCCGCAGGCGGGCCTGCAGATCGGGCCGATCACACTCCTCAGCCTGGGCCAGGAAGACATCGACACGCTGTGCCGGATCGAGGCGGGCGACGATGACCCCCCATTGCGCCTTCGCTTCCAGGACCTGTTATCGCGGCACGCGCTGCTCACCAACACCGCGCTGCAGGGCTTCCGTCCCTTCCTGGCCGGTATCGGGGTCGCCGACGCGCCACTGTTCCAGCAGCTGGACTTTCACGAGAGCCTGGCCCTGTGCCACTTGGCCAGTGAACAGGCGACGGCCAGGGCGTCTGACGGGACGCGCGCCGAAGCGGCCGGCTTTGCCTTGGCAAATGCCCGCCGGCCAATCGAATTCTGCGACTACTACCGGTTCTACCGCACGGCCCCGCACACTGCGGACGATGCCGAGGAGCGCCAGCTGGATGCCACGCACACCCTGCACCTGCTGTTGCCCCACCTGTTCGAGATGCTGGACCGCCTTCAGCTGACCCACCTTCCCGCACCCGGGGAGGTTGAGCAGGCGATCAACGCGACCCTGGCGAGCGGCAGGACGGTGGGGTTTTCACGGATATCACTGGCGGCCCAGCAACTGTCGATCGGCCTGCCGCCTGCGCGTCTCGCGGAACAGGCAGTCGTCGAGCATGCGCGCTGCCGGATGCGCAACGCGCAGGCGCTCCTCGGCGGCCGCCGGGTCAACAGCGGTCGCTTGGGGCAGGATGGCGCCAGCATGCGCTGCCTGATCGAGGGCGCAGACGGGCATGCGGTGGTGCAGGTGGAGGACAACAGCATCACCCTGGCTCGATACAGCCCTACGCGCGGCGATGACGCTGGCGAAGCCACGGTCGGCGACCAGGCCCGCCAGCCGACTGCCGCGCCCGCGCAGCCCGATCCCCCGTCGTCCTCTCCCCCGTCACCCACCGGCGCCCGCGCTGTATCGGTT
>NZ_QAIW01000045.1:0-9367 GCF_003061285.1 Stenotrophomonas sp. HMWF003
GCCCACCCACACCGCCAGCAGCCACGGCCAGGCACGCTCGCCGCCGGGCGCGGTGGCGGCGGTGGCGGTGGCGCGCGGGCGCACGCTGATGCCCACGATCGCCAGCAGGCCCAGCCCCAGGCCGGCCAGCTTCCAGCCGTTGGCGGTCTCGCCGAACACCAGGAAGGCCGCCAGCAGCGACAGCAGCAGCGACAACCGCTGGGCCACGTCGCTGCGCACGATGCCGGCGCGGGTGACCGCACGGGCCATCACCAGAAAGATGGTGGGCAGCGTCACCGCCAGGCCCAGCAGGGCCAGCCACGGCGCATGCGCGGTCTGCAACGACGCCAGCGACGGCCGCAGCAACACCAGGCTGAGCACGCTGGCCAGCAGGTAATTCCAGGTCACCACCTGCGCCATGTCCAGGCGCTGGCGCGGCGCCAGCTTCAGCAGCACCGACACCAGCACACTGCAGCACACACTGAAAACCAGATAGAGCATGACGAACCCGGCAAGCGCGGCGGTGCAGCCCGCGGAGGAGCGGTATTATGACGCCATGCACAATCCCCCTTTCCCCCAAGCCAGCGCTGCCCTGGTGCTGGACGGCCCGGTCGGGCCGCTGGACGTTGCCGTCGACCTGCCCACCGGTGACGCGCCGGCCCAGCCGATCGTGGCGGTGATCTGCCACCCGCTGTCCACCGAGGGCGGCACCATGCACAACAAGGTGGTGACCATGGTCGCCACCAGCCTGCGCGCGCTGGGCATCACCACGGTGCGCTTCAACTTCCGCAGCGTGGGCACCTCGGCCGGCAGCTTCGACCACGGCAACGGCGAGCAGGACGACCTGGCGGCCGTGGTGGCCTGGGTCCGTGCGCAGCGCCCGGGCGAGCGCCTGTGGCTGGCCGGCTTCAGCTTCGGTGCCTTTGTGTCGCTCAAGGCGGCTGCCGCCCTGCAGCCGGACGCGCAGATCTCGATCGCGCCGCCTGCCGGGCGCTGGGACTTCGACGGCATCCAGCCGCCCGCGCAGTGGCTGGTGATCCAGGGCGAAGAAGACGAGATCGTCGACCCGCAGGCGGTCTATGACTGGCTCGGCAGCCTGCAGGCGCCGCACGAACTGGTGCGCATGCCCGACACCAGCCACTTCTTCCACCGCAAGCTGATCGACCTGCGCGGGGCCATCACCCACGGCGTCAAGCATTGGCTGCCTGACGCAGGCGCCACGGGCGCATGAGTGACGGTGCACTGACCCCGTCGCAGCGCTACGCCGAGGGCGTGGCCCGGGGCGAATGGCAGAACGACCCGGCCCAGCATGCCGCGCTGGCCGAGCTGGACCGCATCCATGTGGCGCTGGTGGACAGCGCCCAGGACGGCTGGCTGGACCGCCTGTCGGCATTCTGGAAGAAGCCCGAGCCGGTCAAGGGCCTGTATTTCTGGGGCGGGGTGGGGCGCGGCAAGACCTTCCTGGTGGACCTGTTCTACGACGGGCTGCCGATCGAGCAGAAGTACCGCACCCACTTCCACCGCTTCATGCGCGGCATCCACGAGCGGCTGCGCGAGCACCAGGGCCAGAGCGACCCGCTGGCGCGCATCGCCCAGGAATGGCGGGCCAAGCTGCGCGTGCTGGTGCTGGACGAGTTCTTCGTCACCGACATCGGCGATGCCATGCTGCTGGCGCGGCTGCTGGAGCGGCTGTTCGCCGAGGGCGTGACCCTGGTGACCACCTCCAACACCGCGGTGGAGAACCTGTACCTCAACGGCCTGCAGCGCGACAGCTTCCTGCCGGCCATCAGCCTGCTGCAGACCTACTGCGTGGAGCTGTACGCCGAAGGCACCGAGGACTACCGGATGCGCGCGCTGACCCGCTCGCCGGTGTACCAGTCCCCGCGCGACCCCGGCAGCGATGCCTGGCTGGGCACGCGCTGGGCCGAGTTGAGCGGCGGTCAGCCGGCCAAGCCGGGCAACATCGAGATCGAGGGCCGCAAGATTCCGGTGCGGGCGCGCGGCAAGAGCATCGCCTGGTTCGATTTCAAGGCGCTGTGCGAAGGCCCGCGCGGCCCGTCGGACTACATCGAGATCGCGCACGAGTTCAACACGGTGCTGCTGGGCGACATCCCGCACTTCGACACCCTCAACGAAGACGCCGCGCGCCGTTTCGTCAACCTGATCGACGAGCTGTACGACCGCCACGTCAACCTGGTCTGCACCGCCACCGATACCCCGGTGGCGCTGTACTCGGGCGTGCGCCTGCAGGGCGCGTTCGAGCGCACCGCCTCGCGCCTGATCGAAATGCAGAGCGCCGAGTACCTGGGCACCCCGCACAAGGCGTGAGGGTGCCGGGGCCTGCCCGTCGCTACGGGGTGGGCAGGGCGATCGCCTTGCTGCGCGGCTGTTCGCGCGGGGGCGGGGCGTCCTCGTCGCGGTCCACCACCAGCATTCCCAGCGGCTTGCCCTGGTAGCGCACCTCCAGCGCCTGCTGCAGCTGGTCCAGCGCCAGCACCTGGGTGCACAGCGACTGCGCATGGGCCTCCAGTGCCTGGGCGCGGGTTTCCATGGTCCGCTCCAGCTGCGCCTCAACTTTGCTCGCACGCGCCTCCATGCGCTGCGCACCGCCGGTGAACATCGACCACATCACACCCCGGGCCAGGGAATCGGCCATGGATTCGGCCGCCTGCTCCACGCGCTGCTCGAAGCCGTCGCCGAAATCGGCCTGCTCCCAGATCCCGCGGCCGAGGGTACGGTCCACGTACTGGTGGGCGTCGCCGCGCAGCCGGGCCACCTGGCGCGCCTTGCCCTTGCTGCCACTGAGGATCTCCACCGTGGCACCGAATGCATCGAAGGTGATGTCCACCACCTCGCTGGCCAGCCCGGCCACGGCAGGCACCAGCTGCCGGGTGCCCCATTCCAGCTGGCGCAGGCGCTGGGCGTCGGCGGCGCTCACCGGCACCGGGGTGCGGTCGATGTTGAGCTCGCCGTCGTGGAAAAAGATCTCCGCCGGCACCTGATCGGGGTGGCGCAGCCAGATCCCGCCGCTGTCCACCAGCACGTTGTAGGGCGTGCTCACCCCGCATTGGCGCGAGGACAGGGCCGGCACCGCGTCCTTTTCATCGGCGTGGGCGGGCGCGGCCATGGCCAGGCCCAGCAGTAGACATCCAGTCAGGGGCAGGCGCATGGGGCGGGCTCGGCAAAGGGGACGCCTGCAGGCTCGCACCCCCCGCCCGTGCCGGCGCGGGTCGGAAGTCACCCCAACCGGCCGCGATGCGTCGGGTTTGTTACGTTGGCGTGAGAGCCGCTGTTCTGTTTTCGGGTTCCTGTTTCTCACCCGACATGGCTGTTCCGGCCTTGACTGCGCACTCGGTTTCGACGGGTCCGGACCGTTCGTCGGACGGCCTTCCAGGCGGATCGTTGCGCCGCAAGGGATTGCTCATTTTCCCCAGATTTGGCGTTGACGATCCCCGGTACCCCCACTATCTTGTGGCCGTCGGTCCCGCCGACCACAAGTCGACGGGTGAATCGCCTTCACGCCGATGGCCTGAAAACCTACTGACAACCGCACGACACGTACAGCGTTGAGGTATCGGTCGCACCACTCTGAGGGGAGAGGACCGGTGACGCAGGGGAACCGCCCGCAGGCCAGCCTGCGCAGTCGCGGCCCATGCGACGCCCCAGGTCCACTCTGAGAGTCCGAGCGCCGGTCCAGCACCTGCCCAGCAGGCAACGTTGTGCCACCCCAAATCACGCCAAGAGGAAAACGCCGTGAGCACCGAAACCAGCGCAGCCACCGAGCAGGAAAGCGAGTTCCTTCTGACCTCGCCGCCCACGGCCAACGCCATGAGTGTCACCAAGCGCAACGGCACTACCGAACTGGTGGATCTGAACAAGATCGTGCGCGCGGTGCAGCGTTGCTGCGAGGGCCTGCACGCGGTGGACCCGATGCGCGTGGCCACCCGCACCATCTCCGGCCTGTACAACGGCGCCACCACGCAGGAGCTGGACGAGCTGTCCATCCGCACCGCCGCCCTGCTGATCGGTGAAGAGCCCGAGTACGGCCGCCTGGCTGCGCGCCTGCTGGCCAACTTCATCGCCAAGGAAGTGTCCGGCCAGGAAATCCACGCGTTCTCGCAGTCGGTGGGCCGTGGCCACGAAGTGGGCCTGATCAACGCGCGCCTGCTGGACTTCGTGCAGATCAACGCACGCAAGCTCAACGACGCCATCGATCCGTCGCTGGACCTGCATTTCGATTACTTCGGCCTGCGCACCCTGTACGACCGCTACCTGCTGCGCCATCCGCACACCCGCAAGGTGATCGAGACCCCGCAGCAGTTCTTCCTGCGCATCGCCAGCGCCCTGAGCGAAGACGTGCCGGAAACCCTGGCGCTGTACAAGCGCATGGGCAACCTGGACTACCTGCCGTCCAGCCCGACCCTGTTCAACTCCGGCACCACCCACGAGCAGCTGTCCTCGTGCTTCCTGCTGGACTCCCCGCAGGATTCGCTGGAGTCGATCTACGCCAAGTACGGCGACATCGCCCAGCTGTCCAAGTTCAGCGGCGGCATCGGCGTCAGCTACAGCCGCGTGCGTTCGCGTGGCTCGCTGATCAAGTCGACCAACGGCCATTCCAACGGCATCGTGCCGTGGCTGAAGACCATGGATTCGTCGGTGGCTGCGGTCAACCAGGGCGGCAAGCGCAAGGGCGCGGCCTGCGTGTACCTGGAAACCTGGCACGCCGACATCGAGGACTTCCTCGAACTGCGTGACAACACCGGTGACGAGTCGCGCCGTGCGCACAACCTGAACCTGGCCAACTGGATCCCCGACCTGTTCATGCAGCGCGTGGAGACCGACCAGGAATGGTCGCTGTTCGATCCCAGCGTGGTGCCCGAGTTCACCGACCTGTTCGGTGAAGCCTTCGAGCAGGCCTACCTGCAGGCCGAAGCCCAGGGCAAGGCCCAGCGCACCATCCCCGCGCGCAAGCTGTACTCGCGGATGATGCGCACCCTGGCCGAGACCGGCAACGGCTGGATGACCTTCAAGGACAAGTGCAACCGCGCCAGCAACCAGACCCTGCGTCCGGGCAACGTGATCCACCTGTCCAACCTGTGCACCGAAATCCTGGAAATCACCTCGGCCGAAGAGACCGCGGTGTGCAACCTGGGCTCGATCAACCTGGGCAACCATTTCGACGCCCACGGCGAGTTCGATTTCGACAAGCTGGCCAACACCGTGCGCCTGGCCGTGCGCCAGCTCGACCGCGTGATCGACCTGAACTTCTACCCGATCGAAACCGCCCGCCGCGGCAACCTGCGCTGGCGTCCGGTCGGCCTGGGCTGCATGGGCCTGCAGGACGTGTTCTTCCGCAAGCGCCTGGCCTTCGACAGTGCCGAAGCCCGCGCGCTGTCGAAGAAGATCGCCGAAGCGATCTACTTCCACGCCCTGGAAACCTCGTGCGAACTGGCCCAGGAACGCGGCAAGCACCCGTCCTTCGCCGACACCCGTGCGGCCAGCGGCGAGCTGCAGTTCGACGCCTGGAACGTGGTGCCCGAAGACACCGCCCGTTGGGATGCCCTGCGTGAGCGCATCAAGGAACATGGCCTGCGCAACTCGCTGCTGATCGCCATCGCCCCGACCGCGACCATCGCCTCGATCGCCGGTTGCTACGAGTGCGTCGAGCCGCAGGTGTCCAACCTGTTCAAGCGCGAAACCCTGTCCGGCGACTTCCTGCAGGTCAACCGTTACCTGGTGACCGAGCTGAAGAAGCTGGGCCACTGGACGCCGGAAATGCGCGACGCGATCAAGATGGCCGAAGGCTCCATCCAGGGCATCACCCAGATCCCGGAAACCCTGCGCCACATCTACCGCACCGCGTGGGAACTGCCGATGCGTTCGCTGATCGACATGGCCGCCGACCGCGGCGCGTTCATCGACCAGTCCGCCTCGCTCAACCTGTTCATGGAAAGCCCGAGCATCGGCGCGATGTCCTCCATGTACATGTACGCCTGGAAGCAGGGCATCAAGACCACCTACTACCTGCGTTCGCGTCCGGCCACCAAGATCGCCAAGACCACGATCAGCCAGGGCTCGCATGCCGCGCCGGAAAAGGTGTTCAGCCCGGACGAAGCCGTCGCCTGCTCGCTGGAGAACCCGGAAAGCTGCGAAGCCTGCCAGTAAAAGGCGTGCCGGCCCGATGGGCCGGCACCCTGGCAGGTACCCACCGTTGGTGGGTACGGAAAATGATCCATACCGCTTGAACGCCGGGCCCCGCCCGGCGGCTTCACCGCTCCACCCCAAACACGCTGACACCGCCGGGCGCAGACTGCCCGCGGTGCCGGAAGCCCGCCGCGCACACGCGCGGGTCTTTCGACGCTTCCCCACCGGGAAGCCGCCAACTGAACCAAGGAACCCCCCATGGCAGACACGCCGCGCCAGATGTTGCTCGATCCAGGTTTTGAACTGACCCTGCGCCCGATGCGCTACCCGCAGTTCTATGACATGTATCGCAACGCGATCAAGAACACCTGGACTGTCGAGGAAATCAATTTCCAGATCGACATCAGCGACCTGCACAGCAAGATGTCGCCGGGCGAACGCCACCTGATCCACCGCCTGGTCGCGTTCTTCGCCACCGGCGATTCGATCGTGTCCAACAACCTGGTGCTGAACCTGTACCAGCACTTGAACGCGCCCGAAGCACGCATGTACCTGTCGCGCCAGCTGTACGAAGAAGCGCTGCACGTGCAGTTCTACCTGACCCTGCTCGACAACTACCTGCCCGATCCGGATGAGCGCGTCAAAGCGTTCGCCGCGGTGGAGAACATCGACTCGATCAAGAAGAAGGCCGATTTCTGCTTCAAGTGGATCGACTCGATCCAGGACCTGCGCCGCATCGAAACCCGCGAGGAGCGCCGCCAGTTCCTGCTCAACCAGATCTGCTTTGCCGCGTGCATCGAAGGCCTGTTCTTCTTCGCGGCCTTCGCCTACGTGTACTACTTCCGTTCGCGCGGACTGCTCAACGGCCTCGCCTCGGGCACCAACTGGGTGTTCCGCGACGAAAGCGCGCACATGGAGTTCGCCTTCGAGTGCGTGGACGTGATCCGCGAGGAAGAGCCGGACCTGTTCGACGACGCGATGAAGCAGCAGGTCTATGACATGCTGGCCGAAGCCATCGAATGCGAAGTGCAGTTCGCCGAAGACGTGCTGTCCGGCGGCGTGGCGGGCATTTCCACCCGCGACATGCGCCAGTACCTGCAGCACTGCGCCGACAACCATTTCCACCGCCTGGGCATGGAGCGCAAGTACAACGTGCGCAACCCGCTGAGCTTCATGGAACTGCAGGACGTGCAGGAACTGACCAACTTCTTCGAACGCCGCTCCTCGGCCTACCAGGTGGGCGTGAAGGGCGAAGTCTCGTTCGACATGTCGTTCTGATTCCCGCGCCACACGCATCAACGAAAACCCCGGCCCAGCGCCGGGGTTTTTCGTTCCCGCGCGGCGGTAGAGCCACCCCATGGGTGGCTGCACCTGAAACCGGCACCGCGCGCAGCCACCCACGGGGTGGCTCTACCGGCAATTGCATTCGTTGCTAGAACAAGCGATGCGCATACGCCATGCGTTGTCCGCATGCGTCGCCAAGGGCCTGCACAAACCGCTCAAGGTCATAGCCGCTTCCCGCCTCAAACTGGATGAAGCACCTGCCGATACCCAGGCTGTAGTCCCAGTCCAGATCCAGCAGGGCATAGCGGTGGCCACTGTCCGGGTGGACCCAATCCACGTGGATGTCTTCGTACACAGCACCGACGAAATCCATGTAGTCGCCAAAGGGCGGGAAGTCTTCCCGTTCGGTGGCTTCCCCAGGCACCGTTGGCGCGCTGGTTCCCGCGCCGAACACCACAAAGGGCGGTTCCCCCGCATCGATCTGGAACATCAGGATGCTCAGGTGTTCGATCTCGCCGATGCGGTCGGGATCGTACAGGCGCGCCATTCCCGGCCCCGCGCGGTAGCGCGGACTGAACCACGCGCAGGCCGCATGCTTGGCGAACAACCACGAATCATCCAGCGCGATGCCGTATTCCCGGATTGCCTTGACGCAGTCTTCCACGCTGCCGTCGTCGTGTACGTGCAGCGCCTTCGGCAGGTTGCCGGCCTGGACATGGGTGGCAACTACGTCCGCCGCCGTCCGCCAGTCGACGTCTACCAGCGGGGCGTTGGCGCCCGGCAGGCACGAAATGGCATGGCTGAGTGCGTACAACGCCTTGGCAGGCACGTCCGCACCCACCGACGGCAGGATGATCTTTTCCTGCAACATCCACCGTTCCAGCGCCGGCATGTCCGGCGCCGGTAAATGCGGTGCGGCCGGAAACACGAAACAGTCATGCATCGTCATGGGAGGGCCGTTCTGGATGAAGCAGGGGGTGAACAGTGTCGGGACAGACTGGCGCCTTGCACGACTGATTGGCGCAGGGGGTCAGCACAGCGTCAGAGGTGCCGATGTGCGTACATCATGCATTGCCCGCATACCTTGCCAACGGCGTCGGCGAACGTTTTCAGCTCCCGCCCACTGCCACCTTCGAATTGGATGAAGCTCCAGCCAATTCCCAATCCTGATTCCCAATCCAGATCCAGGATGCCGTAGTGTCGGCCAGTGTCAGGGTGGGTCCACTGCGCACGGATGTCTGTGAAGGCGGCGCCGATGAAATCGGTGTAATCGCCGAAGGGAGGGAAGTCCTCGCGTGCATCACATTCACCCGGCACGCGGGGAGGGCAGGTGCCCTCGCCAGCAACGACGAACGGTGGCTCCTGCGGGTCGATCTGGAAAAGGACGATCGTGAGATCGTCAATGGGTTGGCCGCGATCGCCGATATCGAAGAGATCCACGATGCCCGGGCCTGCACGGTAGCGCGGACTGAACCACCGGGCCCCTTTGTGTTCCCAGAACAACCACGCATCACCCAGCGCGATGCCATGGTTCCGGATCGCCGCGATGGAGTCTTCCACGCTTCCGTCGCGGTGCACGTGCAGCGAATCGGGCAGGTTGCCGGCCTTGACATGAGTGGCGATCACGTCCGCTGCCGTTCGCCAGGCTTCGTCCATCAGCAGGGCGGTGGCGCCCGGCAGGCGTTCAATGGCATGGCTGAGCGCGTACAACGCTTTGGCAGGGACATCCGCACCCACTGCCGGCAGAATGATCTTTTCCTGCAGCATCCATCGCTCCAGTGCAGGCATGTCAGGTGCAGGCGAATGTGGGGCGGCGGGAAATACGAAACAGTCATGCAGGGACATGCAACAGCTCGCGGGTCGGGGCAATGGGCAGTGTCGGCGGCTGTCGTCGGCAGGGTCAACGTCGTAGTTCACGAAATGGGCACAGCCTGAACGTGCAGCAGGGCATCCACGACCC
>NZ_QAIW01000432.1:0-2103 GCF_003061285.1 Stenotrophomonas sp. HMWF003
CAGCGTGGCCAACAGCAACGGCAGCACGTAGTAGGTGACCCGGTAGATCAGCGCGGCGGCCAGCACGGCGGCCGGTGCCACCTGCGGCAACAGCTTGAGCAGGCTCCACTCGAACACGCCCAGCCCGGCCGGCACGCTGGAGATCAGCCCGGCCAGCACCGCCACCAGGTACAGGCCTACAAAGCCGGGCAGGCCGGTCGGGGTGTCCATCGGCAGCAGCACGTAGAACGCGGCGCTGGCGAGCACCAGTTCGACCACGCTCAGGGCGGTGACCCAGAGCATGGTGCGCCGGTCGGGCAGCCACAGGGCGTGGCCGCGGATGCTGAAACTGCGCCCTTCGCGCCCGACCAGCAGCAGCGTGGCGACATAGCCGAGCAGGCCGACGATGCCGGCCACGCGCACCGCCTGCACCGATACGGGCAGCGCCAGCGCCGCTGCGCCGGGTTCGAGCACGAAGGCCAGGGCGAGCAGCAGCCAGGCACCGAACACGAAGCCGAGCGTGCTCATCAGCACCACCTGGCCAATCTCGCCCAGGCTCAGGCCGGCGCCGCCGTAGCCGCGCAGGCGCACGGCGCCGCCGGTGAGGGCGGCAAAGCCCAGGGTCTGGCCCAGCGTGTGGGCCAGGAACGCGGTGATGCCCACGCGCGCCGGATGCAGGCGCTTGCCACTGCGGCGCAGGCCGATCGCATCGAAGCCGATCAGGCAGGCGTAGCTGGCCAGGCCCAGCACAACGGTCAGCGCGATCTGCCCTGCGCCGAGATGTCGGAAGGCTTCGCGGATGGCACGGTAGCCGTGTTCGTCGAATTCGCTGGCCAGCCCGCGCAGGGCCAGGGCCAGGATCGCCAGGCTGAAGATGACGGTGGCGGCACGGCGCCAGGCAAGGCGGGCCGGTGCGGGAGCAGGGGTTGTTTCGGTCATCGGTGAAGCGTGCTCCGGGGCGGGCGATGAAAGAGTCAAGACAGGCGGCACGGTGGTGCGCGCGCATCGTGCGCCGGATGTGCACGCTTGCCAAGGGTGTGCGCTGTGCCTGCCGTGGCGGCAATGATCCAGGGCAAGGACAGGCTCACGCCGCATCGGTGACAATGGCCCATCACCCAGAGGAGCCATCGCCATGTTGGAACGTTTCGACGTCGGTCCGCGCATGTCTGAAATGACCGTGCACAACAAGGTTGCCTATCTGTCCGGGCAGATCCCGGAAGACACCAGCCAGGACATCACCGGGCAGACCCGGCAGGTGCTGGAAGAGATCGACAAGCTGCTGGCGCTGGTGGCCAGCGACAAGCAGCACGTGCTGCGCGCGGAAGTGTTCCTGGCCGACATCAACGACTTCGCCGGCATGAACGCCGCGTGGGATGAGTGGGTGGTGGCGGGCATGACCCCGGCGCGCGCGACGGTGGAAGCCAAGCTGGCCGACCCGAGCTGGAAGGTGGAGATTGTGATTACCGCTGCGTTGCCGTAAACAGCAGCCGGGCACGGTGCACGTGGCGCCGGGCTGTTTGCGGTGCACGTAGAGCCGGGCTCTGCCCGGCTGTTCGCGGTGCACGTAGAGCCGGGCTCTGCGCGGCTGATTGTCAGCCATTCAAGGTCTACGGCAGCCGGGCAGAGCCCGGCTCTACGCCGCTGTTTTGTCAGCCATGCAAGGTCTACGGCAGCCGGGCAGAGCCCGGCTCTACGCGATGGGGGCTGGGATCAGTGCGATGCAATCCACCGGGCACGGTGGAATGCACAGTTCGCAGCCGGTGCACAGGTCGGGCAGGACGGTGTGCATGTACTTGGCACCGCCCACGATGGCGTCCACCGGGCAGGCCTGGATGCACTTGGTGCAGCCGATGCAGTCGGCTTCGATGATCAGCGCGACCTGTGCGGGTTTGTGCGCGCCGCGGCTGCGGTCGAACGGCACCGCCGGTACGCCCAGCACATGGGCCAGCGCACGGGCGCCGTCGTCACCGCCCGGCGGGCAGTGGTCGACCCCGGCCTCGCCACGGGCCATGGCCTGCGCATACGGGTGGCAGCCGTCATAGCCGCACTGGCCGCATTGGGTCTGCGGCAACAGGCGGTCGAGGCGTTCGATCAAACTGGCGGTGGTGCTGGGCATGCGTGGCG
>NZ_QAIW01000432.1:2127-3080 GCF_003061285.1 Stenotrophomonas sp. HMWF003
CTTCGCGGCTGTCGCCGTAGGCGTGGATGCGCTGGAAGCGTGACAGGTCGTAGCGTTGCCGGATGTGTTCGGCCTTGCGTGGGCCGCAGTCGCCGTCGGCATACCGCCCGGTCAGGCGACCGTCGCGGCTTTCCAGCCGGTTGCAGATCAGGCCCAGCCCCAGCGATTCGCACCACGGCCGCAGGTACAGGTCCAGCGAGCCGGACACGATCACCACGGTATGCCGTTGTTGCAGGTGCCAGCGGATCTGTTCGAGCATCTGCGGGCGCACCACGCCGGGCAGCACGTCGCGGGCATAGCCGGCGGCCTGGGTGGCGATGTCCTCGCTGTGCCGGTTGCTGAAGGTCAGGCGGGTCACGCGGGCGCGGATGCGCGCGGCCGAGATCAGCTTGAGCCGATAGGCCAGCAGCCACGGACCCACTTTCCACCAGGCCTGGGCCAGTTGTTCCGGGGTGGCCACGCGGCGCAGGAAACGGCCGTAGGTGTCGCAGGTGGTGACCGTGTGGTCGAAATCGAACAACGCCAGTTCCAAACCGCACCTCCCTCCGTGCAGGCCAGCAGGCGGGGACGGCGGCAGCGCCGCCCCCGGATGCGATCAGCGTACCGGCATGCCGGGCTGGGCGCTGCTGTCGGCGTCGAGCAGGGCCAGGTCGCCGCCGTCGAAGCCGGCCGACAGGATCATGCCTTCGCTCAGGCCGAAGCGCATCTTGCGCGGGGCCAGGTTGGCAATGAACACCACGCTGCGGCCGACCAGCTTCTCCGGCTCGCCGTAGCTGGCGCGGATACCGGAGAAGATCTGGCGCGTGCCCAGGTCGCCGGCATCCAGTTCGAAGCGCAGCAGTTTGTCCGAGCCGTCCACGAACTCGCAGGCCAGCACCTTGCCGATGCGCAGGTCGAGCTTGGCGAAGTCGTCGATGCCGATGTAGGCCGGGCCGTCGGCGGGTGCGGCGGCC
>NZ_QAIW01000432.1:3106-4711 GCF_003061285.1 Stenotrophomonas sp. HMWF003
GTCGATCATTTTCGGGTCAATCCGGGTGAACAGCGGGGCGTACACGGCGATGGTGTGCGCGGTGAGCGGGCGGACGATGTCGGTCCAGTCCTGCACGGGGGCGGCCAGGAAGGCCTCGGCCTGGGCGGCGGTGGCCGGCAGGATCGGCTTGAGCGCGGTGACCAGCACGCGGAACAGGTTCAGGCCCTGGGTGCAGACGGCCTGCAGCTGCGCGTCGGCGCCCTCCTGCTTGGCGATCACCCACGGTTTCTGGTCGTCGATGTAGCGGTTGGCTTCGTCGGCCAGGGTCATCGTCAGGCGCACGGCGGCGGCCGGGTCGTTGCGTTCGTACGCCTCGCGGATGGGCGCGAGGGCGGCGACGAAGCGGTCGTACTGGGCGGCATCGGGCAGGCTGTCGGCCAGGCGGCCGTCGAAGCGCTTGCTGATGAAGCCGGCGCAGCGGCTGGCCAGGTTGACGAACTTGCCCACCAGGTCGGCGTTGACGCGCGCGGTGAAGTCGCTCAGGTTCAGATCGAGGTCTTCGACGCCGCCGCCGGACTTGGCGGCGAAGTAGTAGCGCAGGGCCTCGGCTTCCAGGCCGACGTCGAGGTAGGTGCGGGCCATGACGAAGGTGCCGCGCGACTTGGACATCTTGGCGCCGTCGACCATCAGGTAGCCGTTGACGTGCAGGCGGGTGGGCGCGCGGTGGCCGGTGCCGTGCAGCACGGCAGGCCAGAACAGGCCGTGGAAGTTGACGATGTCCTTGCCGATGAAATGGTGCAGTTCGGTGCTGGTGCCGGCGCGCAGGTGGGCGTCGAAGTCTTCGCCGTTCTTGTCGCACAGGGTCTTGAAGCTGGACAGGTAGCCGATCGGGGCATCGAGCCAGACGTAGAAGTACTTGCCGGGCTGGCCGGGGATTTCAAAGCCGAAGTAGGGGGCATCGCGGGAGATGTCCCAGGCGCGCAGGCCGCCGTCGGCGTTGAGCCATTCGCCGAGCTTGGCCTTGACGCCGGGCAGGGCGACGTCGCCGGCCAGCCATTCGCGGAGGAAGGCGTCGAAGTGGCCGACCTCGAAGAAGAAGTGGTCGGAGTCGCGCATTTCCGGTGTGGCCCCGGAGATGACCGAGCGCGGGTCCTTCAGTTCGGTGGGGGCGTAGGTGGCGCCGCACACTTCGCAGTTGTCGCCGTACTGGTCCGGGCTGCTGCAGACCGGGCAGATGCCCTTGATGTAGCGGTCGGGCAGGAACATGCCCTTGGCGGGATCATAGAACTGGGCCACGGAGCGGCGCGCGATGTGGCCTTCGGCCTCAAGCTTGAGGTAGAAGGCTTCGGTGAGCGCTTTGTTGGCGGCCGAGTTGGTGGAATCGTAGTGGTCGAAGGCCACGCCGAAGGCGGCAAAGTCGCGTTCGTGGCTGGCCTGGATGTTGGCGATGAAGGCTTCCGGGGTGACGCCGGCCTTTTCGGCGGCGAGCATGATGGGGGTGCCGTGGGTGTCATCGGCGCAGACGAACCAGGTTTTGCCGCCGCTCATTCGACGCGCACGCACCCAGATGTCCGCCTGGATGTAGCCGACCAGGTGGCCCAGGTGCAGGGGGCCGTTGGCGTAGGGCAGTGCGGTGGTGACGAG
>NZ_QAIW01000433.1:0-1481 GCF_003061285.1 Stenotrophomonas sp. HMWF003
GTGCCCAATGCCACCCCGCGCCCGGCACCGCCGACCCCCACGACCGCCCCGGCCAGCGCATCCACGGCGACCGCGCCGCGTTCCAGCACCGCGCCCAGCGCCAACACCCCCACAAGCGCGGCGCCGGCCACGCCAAGCCCGTCGCCGGCCAAGCCGGCTGCGGATCCGGGCGACTGGTCCGCGTCACGGCGCGGCGATGACTGGGCGGCGGCCAATCACCCGCAGGACCGTGACCTCAACGGCCGCGCGGTGAGCGCGACCGGTGTCAGTGGCGGCAGCCTGTTCAATGCCGACGGCGGCGTGCGCGTGGCCGGCCAGGACGGAAAGGGCGCGGCCGAGCGGGGCGCGCCCGGGGGCGACAAGGACGGCTGGACCAAGGAGCGCATCGCCCAGTCCGGCACGTGGCTCAAGCGGCCGCCGTACGACTACACGCCGACCTCGTTCGAGAAATACTGGGCGCCCAACGAATCGTTGCTGGCCGAGTGGGTGCGCAAGGGCATCAAGTCGGTGGAGATCCCGATCCCGGGCACCAGTTCGTCGATCTCGTGCGTGGTGTCGATTCTGCAGTTCGGCGGCGGCTGTGGCCTGAGCGATCCGAACATGCAGGACCAGCCGGCCGTGGCGCGCCCGCCGCCGGATATTCCGTTCAAGAAAGAGCTGCAGGACGACAACGGCAGCCGATGAGGCTGCGCCTCATCGGCGGGTAGAGCCACCCCATGGGTGGCTACCCCTTTCATCGGCGGGTAGAGCCACCCCATGGGTGGCTGCCCCTTTCATCGGCGGGTAGAGCCACCCCATGGGTGGCTGCCCCCGGGTCCGGCGTGACGGCGCGTCACAGCCACGCATGGCGTGGCTCTACCCGGATGCGGGGTTACGGCGTCGCGGCGTCCTCGTCCAGCTCCACGTCTGCATCCTGCAGTGCCACGAAGGCCCAGAACGGTACGTTGCTTTCGCTCCAGAAGCGGCTGGCTTCGTCCAGCACCTCCAGCAGCGTGTCGAAGTCGGCGCCGGCCTGCGCGCGCAGGGCGTCGGCATCATTGAAGAACAGCGCGTAGCCGTTGGCCGGCAGCCAGGCCAGGTCGCGCAGGTTGTCGGTCAGCGCATCCCAGTTGCCGCCGAAGCCGGTCGGGAAATCCAGGCGCGCGGCCAGCCGCATCAGCAGCGTGCGCTTGTCCTGGCAGCCGTCCAGGTCGATCTGGACCACACGTAGGCCGGCGTCGCGCATCGCCGCCGACAGCGGGCCCAGGTCGCCGTTGCCGATGGCGTACACGCCGGCGTTGTTGATGTCGTGCAGGCCCAACTCGAATGCGTCATGGTTCATTGCCAGCTCCCGGCCGGTGGTACATCAAAACTGCGGAATGTCTCGTAGTGGTCGTCGGTGTAGAACCAGCCGGTAGGCGGGGTGCCGCCGGTGACGATGCGACGCGCACCGCGATTGCCGGCACCGGGGGTGTCGACGGTGTACTCGTGGTAGTAGCCAC
>NZ_QAIW01000433.1:1502-7471 GCF_003061285.1 Stenotrophomonas sp. HMWF003
TCAGCGCGATGGTGGCGCGTGCCTCGGCCGGCAGGAACGGGGGCAGCGGGTCGCCCACGGGCGTGCGCGCTGCCGCAGCCGCCGGCGCGGCCTCGATCGGTTGCGACAACGAAGGGGCAAACTGCGGCGGCGGCGGGCGCTGCATCAGTTTGACCGCAACCAGGCCGCCGATCAGCAGCACGATGGCAACCAGCAACAGAAGGGGCTTGCGCATGGGGCAGGGCGGGCCAGGGAAGACAGCCGCTACTGTACCGCCAAGCGCGCATCCGGCGATGAGGCGCAGCCGAACAGCGCCGCGCGCTGCCGTCACCGGTGCGTAACACCGTGTGTAGAAGCGGCATGCGCAGGACCAAGTTTCCTTTACATGGGCCTTGGTAAGCTTGTCGGCCATCCCCATCATCGTCAGCGCAACGCCCGGTCTTCGCCGGGTGAGTGAGCTACCAGGAGAACCACATGGCCTATACCCTCCCCAAGCTGTCCTACGCCTACGACGCACTTGAGCCGAATATCGACGCGGCCACGATGGAAATCCATCACACCAAGCACCACCAGACCTACATCAACAACGTCAACGCGGCACTGGAAGGCACCGAGTTCGCCGACCTGCCGATCGAAGAGCTGGTCAAGAAGACCAAGTCGCTGCCGGAAAACCTGCAGGGTCCGGTGCGCAACAACGGTGGCGGCCACGCCAACCACAGCCTGTTCTGGACCGTGATGTCGCCCAATGGCGGCGGCGCTCCGGTGGGCGACGTGGGCAAGGCGATCGAATCGCAGCTGGGTGGCTTCGAGAAGTTCAAGGAAGCCTTCACCAAGGCCGCGCTGACCCGCTTCGGCAGCGGCTGGGCATGGCTGAGCGTCACCCCCGACAAGAAGGTGGTGGTGGAAAGCAGCGCCAACCAGGACAGCCCGCTGATGGACGGCAATACGCCGATCCTGGCGCTGGACGTCTGGGAGCACGCCTACTACCTGAAGTACCAGAACCGTCGCCCGGAATACATCGGCGCGTTCTTCAACGTGGTCGACTGGAACGAAGTCGAGCGTCGTTACCAGGCCGCGATCGCCTGAGCGATGCCCCGGTAGCATGACAAGACGGCCAGGCAGCGATGCCTGGCCGTTTTCGTTTGGGTCGCCCTGTGTGTCGAATCAGGGCGCGCTGGCGGGCACCGGCGACTGCAGCCGCAGCGTGGCCATCACCCCCAGCCGCAGTGCGCCCTTGTCGGGAACGGCGCCGTCGGCGGCCGGCAGCTTCAGGGCCTGTTGCCCAATGCCCTCGAAATGCTTGACCTGGAACAGCACGTCCAGCCCATGGCCGCGCGCGCTGCCGGCCACCGAGGGCGGATCGACCCGCTCACCGGGATTGCGCCGCGCAGGCTGGAAACCGGGGGCGCTACGCACCAGTTCGGCGGTGTCGGCCGAGAAGTCGCCCGCGATCAACGACGGCAGCCCTTCGGCGGTGGCGCCGATCCAGGTCATCAGGTCGCTGCTCTGGTGACGGCGCACCTCGGGTTCGTCGGGGTCCGGGCGCAGGCGTGCCACATAGATGTTGATCAGCTCTTCCTGCAGCTTCACCCGCAACATGCCGGCAGCGCTGAACTGGCCCGGGGGGTGCAGCAGGGTGACGCCGTCTTCGCTGACCGGCAGCCGGGTCAGCATGGCGCTGCCGTGCCGCAAGGCCTGGCTGGGCGGATCGGCGGTGACGAAGTCGCAGCTGTAGCGCAGCCGGGTGGCCAGCCAGCAGGCGGGGTTGCGGCCCTGCGCCTGCATGACGCGCTGGACCGCGATCACGTCCGGCTGCAGCGTTTCCAGCATCTGCAGCACCTGGTCGCGGCGTTGTTCCCATTGCCCCTCGTCCAGGGTGGGCAGCTCCAGCGTGGCCACCTTGAGCAGGCGCGGTGCGGGGTCGGCCTGGCGCGCCTGCACCGGCGCCGCCGAGGCGACCCAGAGCATCAGCAACAACCAGCCCGGCCAACGTCCCGTGACAGCAGTGGAGATCATGCGCATAACGATAAGTTTACGCTTTGTCCGTCGACGCTTCGTGACCTTCGCCGCGTTCTGAACGCACGCCTGCCATGTCCGTGGCGCGCTGTCATGTAGGGGCGCAGCGTGCGTGGGGGTAGGGGTTCCGGTAAGCTCGCGCCCTTTCGTATTCGCAGGACAGCCCCATAGGATGAGCACGATCGCAGCCGCCAGCGCAGGCAAGGGAAGAATGCCGCGCCAGATTCCGTACATCATTGGCAACGAGGCCTGCGAACGGTTCAGTTTCTACGGGATGCGCAACATCCTGGTGCAGTTCCTGATCACCTCGCTGCTGCTGCAGGAGATCACCGCCGAAGGCCGCGCGGGTGAGGCCAAGGACATCATGCACAGCTTCATGATCGGCGTGTATTTCTTCCCGCTGCTCGGGGGCTGGCTGGCCGACAAGTTCTTCGGCAAGTACCACACCATCCTGTGGTTCAGCCTGATCTACTGCGCCGGCCACGCCTGCCTGGCGGTGTTTGAAGACAGCCGGCAGGGCTTCTTCGTCGGCCTGGGGCTGATCGCGCTGGGTGCTGGCGGGATCAAGCCGCTGGTGGCCTCGTTCATGGGCGACCAGTTCGACCAGAGCAACAAGCACCTGGCCAAGATCGTGTTCGATGCCTTCTACTGGATCATCAACTTCGGTTCGCTGTTCGCCTCGCTGCTGATTCCGCTGGCCCTCAAGAACCTGGGCCCGCAGTGGGCGTTCGGCATCCCGGGCATCCTGATGTTCGTGGCCACCTTCGTGTTCTGGCTCGGCCGCAAGCGCTATGTGCTGGTGCCGCTGCCGCCCAAGGACCCGCATTCGTTCGGCAACGTGGTGCGCACGGCGCTCTCGGCGCACGCGCCGGGCAAGGGGCGGCCGGGCCGTACCCTGGCCATTCTGGGCGCGGTGCTGGCCGTTGCCTCGATGGGGCTGGTGGGTAGCCTGGGCATCGTGATCTGCCTGTGCATCGCGCTGGTCCTGCTGCTGGCCGGTATCGGCGGTGGCACCTGGATCCAGCTGGACCGCGCCCGGGCGGTGCACCCGGCCGAGGCCGTGGAGGGCGTGCGTTCGGTACTGCGCGTGCTGGTGATCTTCGCCCTGACCACGCCGTTCTTCTCGCTGTTCGACCAGAAGGCCTCCACCTGGGTGCTGCAGGGCCAGCAGATGGCCATGCCGTCCTGGTTCACCGCCTCGCAGATGCAGGCGCTGAACCCGCTGCTGGTGATGATCCTGATTCCGTTCAACAACCTGGTGCTGTACCCGACGCTGCGCCGCTTCGGCTTCGAGCCGACCGCGCTGCGCCGCATGACCGCCGGTATCGCCTTCAGCGGCCTGGCCTGGATCGTGGTGGGCGGCATCCAGGTGATGATGGATGGCGGCAACGTCATGTCCATCTTCTGGCAGATGCTGCCGTATGCCCTGCTGACCTTCGGCGAAGTGCTGGTCTCGGCCACCGGCCTGGAATTTGCCTACAGCCAGGCCCCGCAGGCGATGAAGGGCGTGGTGATGAGCTTCTGGAACCTCACCACCACCATCGGCAACCTGTGGGTGCTGCTGTCCAACGCCGCGGTGCGCAATGACACGGTCACCCATCAGATCGCCAGTACCGGCTTGAGCGAGGCGGCCTTCCTGATGTTCTTCTTCGCCGGTTTCGCGTTCCTGGCGGCGTTGGCCTTTGGTTGGTATGCCAGGCGCTATCGTATGGTCGACAACTACCGTACGGCCTGAGCCCTGACATGACCCCCGTCAATCTGCTGTTGATCGCCATCACCGTCATCGTGTCGTGGATGGCCTTCAAGAACCGTGCACTCGGCGACCGCCTGATCCTGTGGCCGCCGGCGGTGGACCGCCATCGCCAGTACGACCGCCTGGTGACCTACGGGTTCATCCATGCGGACCTGGCGCACCTGGCGTTCAACATGATCACGCTGTTCTTCTTCGGCGGCCAGATCGAGTCGTTGATGGTCAACCTGACCGGCAGCTACCTGACCTACCCGGCGTTCTATCTCGGGGCGCTGGTGGTGTCGATCCTGCCCAGCTACCTGAAGAACCAGAAGAACCCGAACTACCTCAGCCTGGGCGCGTCGGGCGCGGTGTCGGCGGTGCTGTTCGCCTTCATCCTGCTCAGCCCGTGGAGCGTGATCTTCGTGTTCTTCATCCCGGCCCCGGCGATCCTCTACGCGGTGTTCTACGTGGGCTACAGCATCTGGATGGACAAGCGCGGCGGTGATCGCATCAACCACAGCGCGCACCTGGCCGGTGCCGCGTTCGGGGTGATCTTCCTGCTGGCGATGCGCCCGGCGATCTTCGAGCACTTCCTGCGCGAGCTGAGCAACCCCAGCTTCCGCCCGCTGGGCTGAGCCTGCGCCTGCGGTACCGACCCACGGTCGGTACCTGCCGGGACCGGGGTCACCGGCAGCCGGCGGCAGGTCACGGCCGTGGATCGAAACGCGAGGACCCGGGCGGCTCGCCGTCACCGGGGTAGGTCACGACCGTTGGTCGTGACACAGGCCGCTTACGCGGCCTTCTTGCCTTCCGCACCGTAGGCGCTGAGCAGGCGGGCGTAGACCTCGTTGTCGATCTGGTCGAATTCCCAGCTCTGGGTCTGGCCATTCACGGCCAGCTGGAACAAGCCTTCCAGCAGCGAGCTGTCGGCATCGCCAGGTGCGGGGGAGGTAGGTGCGTTGTCCATGTGGACCTCCTTGTGGAGCACGATCGGGTAGGCAGGTGTCGCAAAACTCGTGCCAGCTTTCACGCCCTGTCCGTTATCGATATCGGCTTGAATCGGCAGAGCTTTAGGACGGTTTGTGACGCTCCGCGTCGTTGCTTGCCCCTGTTCAGACTTCACGCGATCATGGCGCTACGCTGCGCACTATCGCGTCAGTTGCCGCAGGAGACACCGCCCATGGCTTCGGTCACCCCGCCCGGATTGGCATACGAGGTGGAGCACGATCTGGCCCACCACCGGTTCCAGGCCCGGGTGCAAGGGCATCTGGCGCTGCTGGACTACCAGATCAAGTCGCTGAAACGACAGAAGCGCATGGTCATCACCCACACCGAGGTGCCCGAGCCCATCGAGGGGCGTGGCATCGCAGGGGAGTTGACCAAGGTGGCGCTCCGCTATGCGCGCGAACACAAATACAAGGTGGTGCCGGCGTGTGCCTATGCCGAAGCCTTCATGCAACGCCATGAGGAATACGACGACCTGCTGGCCGGCTGACGGCGGCAGGGGGTTTCGCAGGGACGACCGATCATCATGCTGGGTTTCAACAAGGGGATTGCAATGAACATCGTAGTAAACCGTCGCGCGCTGCGCGCCAGCGCGTTGGTCCTGGCCGTGGGCCTGGTGCTGGTGGCCGGCTGCAAGCGTGACGCCGCCGATACCGCGGCACGGCCGGCCGATGACAGCACGGCGGCGCAGCCGGCCAACATCGAGACGCCGACCGACGTGGCGGCGCCGGTGGAACTGCGCGACGTGATCGAAAACACGCCGCAGGCCGTGGTGGGCATCAGTTACCCGACCGACATCGCGCGGTACCCGGGCCTGGCCAAAGCATTGTCCGACTATGCCAGCGCGGCGCGCGGCGAGCTGCAGCAGGCCGTGGACGGCCTCGGCAACGACAAGCCGACCATGCCCTACGAGCTGTCGCTGAGCTTCGAGAAGGTGCTGGAAACCCCGCAGCTGGTGGTGATCAGTGCCGATGGCAGCCGCTACACCGGGGGTGCGCATGGCGAGCCGCTGGTGGCGCGCTTTGTGTGGTTGCCCGAGCAGCAGCAGATGCTCACCGCCGACAAGCTGGTGGCCGACAGCAAGGGATGGAAGGCGGTCAGCGACTACATCGGCGACCAGCTGCGCGAGCGCGTGGCTACCCGCCTGAGCAGCGAAGACATGGACCCGGGCCAGCTGCAGGAGTCGCTGCGCAGCGCCAGCCGCATGATCGCCGACGGCACCGAACCCAGCGCCGAG
>NZ_QAIW01000433.1:7491-11390 GCF_003061285.1 Stenotrophomonas sp. HMWF003
CCGCACGTCGGCACCGCCTACGCGGGGTTGTTTGCCCGGGGCTGACCGAGGGAGGCGACGTGGACGCGGGACTGCAACGACGAGTGACGCTGTTGCTGCACGAGGCGGGGGTCACCGTTGGCGGTGACCAGCCGCACGACATCCACGTGCATGACCCGCACTTCTACACGCGGGTCATGGCCCAGGGCTCGCTCGGCCTGGGCGAGAGTTACATGGACGGCCAGTGGGAGGCCGCCTCGCTGGACGGGTTCCTGTATCACCTGATGCAGGCCCACCTGGACGAGCGCGTGCACGGCTGGCGCGAAGTGGCCGATGCCCTCAAGGCGCGCCTGTTCAACCTGCAGGCGGGCAGTGGCAGCTTCGAAGTCGGCAGGCGCCACTATGACCTGGGCAACGACCTGTACGAGGCCATGCTCGGCCAGCGCCTGGTCTACAGCTGCGGCTACTGGCGCGACGCGCAGGATCTGGACGGGGCGCAGGAAGCCAAGCTCGACCTGATCTGCCGCAAACTCGGGCTGCGCCCCGGCCAGCACGTGCTGGATATCGGCTGTGGTTGGGGCGAGGCGCTGAAGTTCGCCGCCGAGCGCTATGGTGTGTCCGGGGTGGGCATCACCATCTCGCAGGAGCAGGCCGACTACGCACGCCAGCTGTGCGCCGGGCTGCCGATCGAGATCCGCCTGCAGGACTACCACGACGTCGAGGAGACCTTCGACGCGATCTTCTCGGTGGGCATGTTCGAACACGTGGGCGACAAGAACTACCGCGGGTACATGGAGATGGCACGGCGTTGCCTGCATCCACACGGGCTGTTCCTGCTGCACACCATCGGCGGCAACCTGTCGCGCCACCGCACCGACCCGTGGATCGCGCGCTACATCTTCCCCAATTCGATGCTGCCCTCGGCGGCCCAGGTCACCGCCGCGTTCGAGGGGCTGTTCGTGCTGGAGGACTGGCACAACTTCGGCACCGACTACGACCGCACGCTGCAGGCCTGGCGGTTGAACGTGGAAAACGCGTGGCCGCAGCTGGACCCGCAGCGCTACGACGAACGCTTCAAGCGCATGTGGCGCTTCTACCTGGCCGCATCCATGGCCAGCTTCCGCTGCCGGCATGCGCAGTTGTGGCAGCTGGTGTTGTCGCCGCAGGGCGTGCCCGGCGGATATCTGGCGCCGCGTTGACGACGCGCCTGGTAGAGCCACGCCATGCGTGGCTGGACGCGCCGGTTGATGTCGGACCACGTTGTCTACATCGTGCCCGGACGTTTCCGGGTAGCATCCCGGCATGCATGACGCCATTCCTTCCGCCGTGGTCCACGCGTTGCTGGGCGCCCGCAGCGAGGTGGAGGCCGCGTTCGCCGGCACGCGCGATGCCGACACTGCGCTTGCCACAGCTGCCGCCACGCTGGACGCCGCGTTGGCGGCCCACGGCGAAGATCCGCTGCTGTTGACCGCGCTCGGCGCAGTTGCCTGCGACCGCGCACAGTACGCCCACGCACGTGAGGTGTTGCAGCGGGCATTGGCGCTGGGCAGCGATGATCGGCATGCGGCCTTCAACCTCGGCGTGGCATTGCTCAATACCGGGTGCATGGCGCAGGCGAGGGCGGCATTCGAACAGGCGCGCACGATGGCTGCCTCACCGTCTACCTGGGACGCCTGGTTCGACCCGCAGGCGCATTGAGGGCCGTACCAACCAACGGTGGGTACCTGCCGCGGCAGAAGGACCAAAAAAGAACGCCCGGCATGACCGGGCGTTCTTTTTGGTGCACGTCGATGGAGCAGACGCTTACTTCGTGCTGTTACCCGAGGTCAGGCCACGCTTTTCCAGCAGCGGCTCGATCTGCGGGGCGTGCCCGGCGAAGTCCTGGAACAGCTGCATCGCATCCACGCTGCCGCCCTTGGACAGCAGCGCCTTGCGGAAGTGGTCGCCATTCTTGCGGCTCAGGCCGCCGTTCTCGCGGAACCACTTCTGGGTGTTGGCGTCGAGCACTTCGGACCAGATGTAGGCGTAGTAGCCGGCCGAGTAGCCGCCCATGATGTGGCTGAAGTACGGGGTCTTGTAGCGCGGCGGAACCGGCGCGTAGTAGATGCCGTCCTTCTCCAGCGCGGCGCGCTCGAAGGCCATCACGTCCTTGGCGGCCGGCACCTGGTCCGGGCCGATCTGGTGCCAGCGCTGGTCAAGCATGGCGGCGCCCAGGTATTCGGTGGTGGCAAAGCCCTGGTTGAACTTGGACGCGGCAATCACCTTGTCCAGCAGCGCCTGCGGCATCGCCGAGCCGTTCTGGTAGTGCTTGGCGTAGTTCTTCAGGATGGCCGGGTTGTCCGACCACATTTCGTTGACCTGCGAGGGGAACTCGACGAAGTCGCGCGGCACGGCGGTCCCGGAGAAGTAGGGATACTTCACGTTGGAGAACATGCCGTGCAGGGCGTGGCCGAACTCGTGGAAGGTGGTGGTCACTTCATCCCAGGTCAGCAGGGTCTGCTGGCCGGCCGGCGGCTTGGGAATGTTGAGGTGGTTGGCCACCACCGGCTTGAAGCCGGTCAGCGCGGACTGGGACACGTACGAATTCATCCAGGCGCCACCGCGCTTGGAGGCGCGTGCGTACGGGTCGAAGATGAAGATCGCCAGCTGGCTGCCGTCGGCATCGAACACGTCATAGACGGTGACGTCGTCGTGGTAGACCGGCAGGTCGGTGCGCTGCTTGAAGGTCAGGCCGTATTCCTGGTTGGCGGCGAAGAACACGCCGTTCTCCAGCACGTTCTTCAGCTCGAAGTACGGCTTGAGCTGGGATTCGTCGAAGTTGTACTTGGCCTGGCGGACCTTCTCGCTGTAGAACGCCCAGTCCCAGGCTTCGAGTTTGAAGGTGGGCTTGCCGGCGGCCTTCTGTTCCTGGTCGATCATGGCCTGCAGGTCGGCCGCTTCGCGCTTGGCGTTGGCGACGGCGGCCGGGGCGAGCTGGCCGAGCATGGCGTTGACCGCTTCGGGGGTCTTGGCGGTCTGGTTGGTGAGGTTGTAGGCGGCGAAGTTGGCAAAGCCCATCAGCTTGGCCTTGTCGGCGCGCAGCTGCATGATGCGCGAGACCAGGGCGGTGTTGTCGTACTGGCCGCCGCGGCTGCCGCGGGTGATGGAGGCTTCGTAGATCTTCTGGCGCAGGTCGCGGTTGCGCAGGTTGGTCAGCGGCGGCTGGCCGGTGGTGTTGAGCAGGGCGATGACGTACTTGCCGTCGAGCTTGCGGGCCTTGGCGGCTTCGGCAGCGGCGGCGATCTGCTCGGGCGACAGGCCGTCGAGCTGCTTGACGTCGTCGACGACGACGGCCGAGGCATTCACTTCGTTCTGCACGTTCTGGCTGAAGGTGGTGCCGAGGTTGGCCAGTTCGGCGTTCATGGCCTTGAGCTTGGTCTTGTCGGCATCGTTGAGCTTGGCGCCGGCGCGGACGTAGCTTTCGTAATATTTTTCGACCAGGCGCACGCCTTCGGCGTCGAGGCCGAGCTGGGCGCGGGTGTCGTACAGGGTCTGGATGCGGGCGAACAGCTTGCCGTTGAGGGCGATGGCGTCGCTGTGGGCGGCAAACTTGGCGGAGTAGTCGGCCTGGAGCTTTTTGCGGGTGTCGTTGGTGTCGGCGCCGACCAGGCTGAAGAAGACGGTCGTTGCGCGATCCAGGGTGTCACCGCTCTTTTCCAGGGCGATGAGGGTGTTGTCGAAGGTGGGCTTGGCCTTGTTGTTGGCGATGGCCTCCACTTCCTTGAGCTGCTGGGCCATGCCGGCGTCGAAGGCGGGGGCGAAGTCGCTGTCCTTGATCTTGTCGAACTGCGGGTAATGCAGCGGCAGCGGGCTGTCGGCGAAGAACGGGTTGGCCTGCTGGGCGTTCGCGGCGGCGGGGGTGGCGGCGACGGCGGAATAGG
>NZ_QAIW01000434.1:0-2623 GCF_003061285.1 Stenotrophomonas sp. HMWF003
CTGGGCGTCGAGGGCGACACCGCCACGGGGGTGCATTTTCGCCACGGTCGCCAGCACCGGCATGCCGCGGCCAGCGCCGAGGTGATTCTCAGCGCCGGCGCGGTGCACTCGCCGCAGCTGCTGATGCTCTCAGGCATTGGTGCGGCCGCCCAGTTGCGGGCGCATGGCATCGCCGTGCGTGCCGACCTGCCCGGGGTAGGCGCCAACCTGCAGGATCACCTGGACATCTGCACGCTGGTGCATACCCATCCGGGCGTGAGCTACGACCGCAGCAACCAGGCCCGGATCGCCTTCGACTACTTCCTGCGTGGTCGCCGCGGCGCCGGCACCAGCAACATCGCCGAGGCCGGTGGCTTCGCCCGCTCACCGCTGGCCATCGATGCGCGCGCCGACGTGCAGTTCCACTTCGTGCCGGCGATGCTGGACAACCACGGCCGCCACCGCCTGCCCGGCGACGGCTACACGCTGCATGCCTGTGCCCTGCACCCGCGCAGCCGGGGCCGGATCAGCCTGCGCGACGCCAACCCCGCCTCGCCACCGCGCATCCAGGCCCATTACCTGAGTGATCCCGACGGGATGGATCTGGCGATGATGAAAGCGTGCGTGCGGATGTCGGCCGAGATCCTGCGCCAACCGGCGTTCGACCGCTGGCGCGGGGCACCGATCTTCCCGCCGCGGCAGGACCTGGACGAGGCCGCGCTGGAGGCCTTCATCCGGGCCAAGGCCGAGACCATCTACCACCCGGTGGGCACCTGCGCGATGGGCACCCACGCCGGGGCGGTGGTCGACCCGCAGCTGCGCGTGCGCGGCGTGCGCCGCCTGCGCGTGGTGGATGCCTCGGTGATGCCCAGCCTGGTCAGCGGCAATACCAACGCGCCCACCCTCATGCTGGCCGAACGCGCCGCGCAGTGGATCCTCGAGGCGGCCGGGGCAAGCTGAACAGGGCTGCGCCGCGCCGGGTGCCCGTGCGTACGCCGTGGATGCAAAAACCGGGCCTTTTCAACCAGATACGCATTCATCTTCGCTTGGTTTGTGCAATCAGGAAAAGCAGCGCTAGAATCACCCACAGCAGTTGCGCACGGGTCCCAAACGATGAATCAGAACAGCAGGCGTCGCCCGATCCGTTCGGCGGCCACCGGGTTGCTGGGCATGTTGATGCCCATCGCGATGTCGTCTACTGCACAGACGCCCAGTGCTGCGCCGACCGCATTCCCGGTCAACATCGAAAACACCGCGACGATCGCGCACACCCAGCCGGCCGCCTATCGCACCACGCCCGCCACCGTGCAGGTGCTGCCGCCGGCCCAGGGCTTCAACGTGGCCGCGATCGAAGCGATGGCCCAGCAGCTGACCTACGGCGAGCGCGTCCCCGGCATGGCCGTGGCCATCGTCCAGGGCGGTCGTGTGCTCAGCGCGCGCGGCTACGGCGTCACCGACGTCAACAACCCGCAGATGGTCGATGCGCACACCGTGTTCCGGCTGGCATCGCTGTCCAAGGCGTTCGCCGGCACCATGGCCGGCCTGCTGGTCAACGACGGCACGCTGCGCTGGGACAGCAAGGTCACCGACTACGTGCCCGGGTTCCAGCTGAGCTCACCGGAGGCCACCGAACGCCTCACCGTGGCCGACCTGCTCAGCCACCGCGTCGGCCTGCCCTACAACGCGTACGACCGCGACGTGGAAGCCAACGCCGAGTACTACACGCTCACCCACAAGCTGGCCTCGACCTCGCTCAAGTGCCTGCCGGGCGATTGCTATGCCTACCAGAACGTGGCCTTCAGCCTGATCGGCGACGTGGTCTACGCCGCCTCCGGCAGCTTCTACGAGCAGTCGGTGGAACGCCGCCTGTTCAAGCCGCTGGGCATGGACGATGCCAGCCTCGGCCTGGCCGGCATCCAGGCCAGTTCGCGCTGGGCGCGCCCGCACGTGCGCAGCCGCAACGGCTGGGTGTCGTTGAACCCGAAGCCCACCTACTACCGCCTGGCGCCTGCAGCCGGCGTCAACGCCAGCGCCAGCGACATGGCGCAGTGGCTGCTGGCCCACACCGGCCACCGCCCCGACGTGCTGCCTGCGCCGCTGCTGGCCACGCTGCACTCGACCCTGATCAACACCCCCGGCGAGATGCGCTCGGGCTGGCGCCGCGAGCGTCTGCACTCGGCCGGGTACGCACTGGGCTGGCGCAACTTCGACTACGCCGGGCATGAAGTGATTTTCCATGCCGGTGCCGTGCAGGGCTATCGCGGCCTGGTCGCGCTGGTACCCGAACGCGACCTGGGCATCGCCATCATGTGGAACGGCGAGAGCAGCCTGCCCAGCGGCCTGCTGCCGACCGTGCTGGACCAGGCCATGGGCCTGCCGACCCAGCGCTGGCTGGACGTGGACACCGACTTCGGCAGCGACAACCTGATGGTGGAAGACGGCGCCCCGGCAACCAAGCGCAAGGGCGTGTCGTCCAACCGCGCGGTTGCCTCGCCGCGCTGATCACGGCGCGAGGATGCATCAAAGAGGCGGCCGGTTGGCCGCCTTTTTTGTGGGCCGGTAGAGCCGACCGTTGGTCGGCTGCCACGAACGGAAACGGTAGAGCCGACCGTTGGTCGGCTGCCACGAACGGATACGGTAGAGC
>NZ_QAIW01000434.1:2633-6081 GCF_003061285.1 Stenotrophomonas sp. HMWF003
GGTCGGCTGCCACGAAATCGCCACAGCGGCCGCCGCAGGGGCAGCCGACCAACGGTCGGCTCTACCGGCACACCGTGTGCGGTGTGCCCCGGTCCGCATACCGGATGCCATCCCGCTAACGCCGGCCGAAGCGCCCCCGCGCCCGCGGTGCGCAATCTTCGCCCATAAAAAAACCCCCTCCCCGCTGGGCTGCCAGGGAAGGGGTTTCAGTTACGGCATCGGGAACTGCGTCAGATCAGCGGTGCCGGAGTTGCCGGCAGGGCGACCGGTGCGGCCTTCTTCTTGCGAACGGCCGGCTTGCGCTTTGCAACCTTCTTCACCGCCTTCTTGGCAGCGGCCTTCTTCGCCGGCGCCTTGCGTGCGGTGGCCTTCTTCGCGGTGGCCTTCTTGGCTACCTTGCGTACGGCCTTTTTCGCGGTCTTCTTGGCAGCCTTCTTGGCCGTGGCCTTCTTGGCTACCTTGCGGACGGCTTTCTTGGCGGTCTTCTTGGCGGCGGCCTTCTTGGCGACCTTGCGGACTGCCTTCTTCGCCGTCTTCTTCACTGCCTTTTTCGCGGTCTTCTTGGCGGCGGCCTTCTTGGCAACCTTGCGGACTGCCTTCTTTGCCGTCTTCTTCACTGCCTTGCGGGCGGTCGCCTTCTTCGCTGCCTTCTTCACCGTCTTCTTGGCAGCCGCCTTCTTGGCTACCTTCTTCACGGCCTTCTTGGCGGCGGCTTTCTTGGCTACCTTCTTGACGGCCTTTTTGGCGGCCGGCTTTTTCTTCGCAGCTTTCTTGGTTGCCATGGGATGGCTCCTCGTCAGTGATCTATGGAGTGAAAACGCCCAGGTAAAGCAAACCCGCAGTGCGACATCGCGGGGACCGCCGTCGCGTCAAGCGCGTCGTGACGGATACGGGGATACCCACCGCAGGTGGCCAGGCGGGTATCGAATGGGAAGGGGCCTTGCGGTTCGCCGAGGGAAGCGAAGCCATCTCCACCGTCTTCTGACGCGAGGTGGATGTCCAGGTTGTGCTTCGCGACTGGATGTCGATTCTGCTCACTCTGTTCGCAGCAAGGTCTGCTGTGGCGAAACCTAATCACGCTTTTTTTCACTGTCAACAACCCCGGCGAAAAATTTTCACACCGAAGGCCCCCGCAAGCCGACGCCGCCCCCCTCCACGAACACCGCCAACGGCGTGCAATGTTGCCGTGCACGCAGCGACCGGACACGCCACGCATGCCACACGCGAAAAGAAAACCGCTTAAAAGAAGCACTTTCGCATTTTCAGCGCGCGCGCACCGCGCGCATCCCGGCACCCGTGCGCGCGCACCCGACGGCACCCCGGACGCTACCCACACCGCACCCAAACGGAGGCGAAAACTTTTCACATCTTCGATCGCTTTTTGCCACCGGATTTACGCAAATGCGCAAACTTTCCGGCGGTCATCGCCACCCGGATCGCACCGGTTCGACGCGCCGTCACCGCCGCGCGCGACCCGGATGCGCACCGCGCGCGATCGCCAAGGACACCCGGCGCACATGCCGACACCCGGACGCGCGCTCATGACCGGACGGTAATGCGCACCCCACCGATGCGCATAAGCGGCCAACGGCGTCGCGATCGCCGACCGCATCGCCGGCGTTTTTCGTCACGTACGGATAACGATGGCGCTGACGGCCACTGCGCGGGCAAAAAAAAACGGCCGCACCAGGCGACCGTTCTTTCTGATCCGGCGACGATCAGTGATCGTCGTCTTCCAGCAGCTCGGCGTACTCGTCCGGGCCCAGCAGATCGTTCAACTCGTCGTTGGCCGAGAACTCGACCACGTAGATCCAGCCTTCGCCGTAGGCATCTTCGTTGATGGTTTCCGGCTTGTCCGACAGCGCTTCGTTGACTTCGACCACGGTGCCGGTGACCGGGCTGTACACGTCCGAGGCGGCCTTGACCGACTCGACCACGGCCGCCTGCTGGCCGGCCTTCACTTCATCGCCGACGGCCGGCAGTTCGACGTACACCAGGTCGCCAAGCAGGCCCTGGGCGTGGTCGGAAATACCGACGGTGACGCGGCCATTGCCTTCGACACGTGCCCACTCATGGGACTTGAGGAATTTGAGGTCGCCGGGGATCTCGCTCATGGGACTGCTCCGAGGAATATCAGGGGTCAAGAAACGGGGGTAGTGTAACCACCGGCGCCGACCACTGACAGGTCGGCGCCGGGAAAAAATCAGGCGTCGGCGAGCACGCCCGGCTGGGCCTGGCCTTCGCGCACGAACGGGAACTTCACCACGCGCACCGGCACCTGCTTGCCGCGGATGTCCACGTGCACCTGGCCCAGTTCACCGGCCGGCACCCGCGCGAACGCAATGCCCTTGCCCAGGGTCGGGGAGAACGTGCCGGACAGGATCTCGCCCTGGCCGCTGGCAGTGAGCACCGGCTGGCCGTGGCGCAACACGCCCTTCTCGTCCATCACCAGGCCGATCAGCTGGCGCGCATCGCCCGCTGCCTTCTGCGCTTCCAGCACGTCACGGCCGATGAAGTCGCGGCCCTCGTCCAGCGCCACGGTCCAGGCCAGCGCGGCTTCGTACGGGGTGATGTCTTCATCCATGTCCTGGCCGTACAGGTTCATGCCGGCTTCCAGGCGCAGCGTGTCGCGCGCGCCCAGCCCGGCCGGGCGCACGCCTGCGGCGGCCAGCGCATTCCAGAACGCCACCACGTCGGCCTGCGGCAGCAGGATCTCGAAACCGTCTTCACCGGTGTAGCCGGTACGCGCCACGAACAGCGGCGTGCCACTGGCGGCGGTGGCCTCCAGCGCGGCGAAACGGCCCAGCTTCTCCAGCGCCGCGCGGTCGCCGTCGGCGACCAGGCCGATCACCCGCTCGCGAGCGGTCGGGCCCTGCACGGCGATGATGGCCAGGTCTTCGCGCTCGGTGACCTCCACGTTGAAGGCGGCCGCCTGCTCGCGGATCCAGGCCAGGTCTTTTTCGCGGGTGGAGGCGTTGACCACCATGCGGAAGAAGTCGTCGGCCAGGTAGTACACGATCAGGTCGTCGATGACGCCGCCGCGCGGGTTGAGCATGCACGAATACAGTGCCTTGCCGGTGGCCTTCAGCTTGTCCACCGAATTGGCCAGCAGCGTGCGCAGGAACGGCTTGACCTGCTCACCGCGCAGGTCGACCACGGTCATGTGGCTGACGTCGAACATGCCCGCATCGGCGCGCACCAGGTGGTGCTCGTCCAGCTGCGAACCATAATGGATGGGCATGTCCCAGCCACCGAAATCGACCATCTTTGCGCCGAGCGCGCGGTGGGTGTCGTTGAGAAGCGTCTTCTGGGTCATGACCATTTTTCCGGGGGAATGAAGGCAAGACCGGCATTATCCCAGAACCGTCTTCACAACGCCTGCGGCGTTGCGTCAGACCGGCTGCACCTGCAGTGTCATGCCTTCCACCGCCACCACCCGCACCCGGGT
>NZ_QAIW01000434.1:6120-13650 GCF_003061285.1 Stenotrophomonas sp. HMWF003
GGACACCACCGACAGCAGCACGAAGGCCACCACCTGCCACAGCAGGGGAATGCCGCCGAACACCGCTACCAGCACGAATACCGCCGCCGCACCGATGCCGATCCACAGCATGAAGGCGCCGGGTGCCAGCGCCTCGGCGGCGAACAGCACCAGCGCCAGCGCGCCCCACCCCACCACTTCCCAGCGCATCTCAGCCTCCTGCCCGCGGCGGGACGGCGCACGGGGTTCGCTTGTCTTCCTGTTTGGCAAACGCCTCGCGCGCCAGTTCGGCAACGCCGGCGATCGAGGCGATGACGCCGCTGGCCTCCATCGGCATCAGCACCAGCTTCTGGTTCGGGGACGTGGCCAGCTCCTTGAACGCCTCCACGTACTTCTGCGCGATGAAGTAATTGATCGCCTGCACATCGCCCTGGGCGATGGCTTCGGACACCATCCGGGTCGCGTTGGCCTCGGCTTCGGCCGAACGTTCGCGGGCTTCGGCATCGCGGAACGCGGCCTCCTTGCGGCCTTCGGCCTCGAGCACGGCGGCCTGCTTCTCGCCTTCGGCGCGCAGGATCTCCGACTGCCGCGACCCCTCGGCCTCCAGGATCTGCGCACGCTTTTCGCGCTCGGCCTTCATCTGCCGCGCCATCGCATCGAGCAGGTCGCGCGGCGGCTGGATGTCGCGGATCTCGATGCGGTTGACCTTCACGCCCCACGGGTTGGTCGCGTGATCGACCACGTTCAGCAGCTTGGCGTTGATCACCTCGCGCTGGCTGAGCGATTCATCCAGGTCCATCGAGCCGATCACGGTGCGGATGTTGGTCTGCACCAGCGCGATCATCGCCACCTCCAGCACCGACACCTCGTACGCCGCCTTGGAGGCGTCCAGCACCTGGAAGAACACCACCCCGTCCACGCGCACCGCCGCGTTGTCCTTGGTGATCACCTCCTGGCCGGGGACGTCCAGCACCTGCTCCATCATGTTCACCTTGCGCCCTACCCCGTACACGATGGGGATCAGGAAGTGCAGGCCGGGCGACATGGTGTGGGTGTAGCGGCCAAAGCGCTCGACCGTCCATTCGTACCCCTGCGGCACCATTCGCACCGCCTTGAACAGGATGACCACGGCGACGAAGGCCAACACCAGCGAAAACAGCACGGTCGGAAACATCAGCTTGCTCCTTTTCCCCGGGGCGTGGCCCAGGCATGGCGACGCTGCAGCTACAGCCGGATCCGGCCACGGAGGATGTCCGGGAACATCACGCGGTGGCCGGCGAAGGAATGGAACCGATAAAAGGCACGGAAGCTGGCGAAGCGGGACATGGCACGCCCTGCAGGACCGGATGACCGCAGCATAGCGCGTTACCCGGGTAGTGCCGGCCGCTGGCCGGCTCCGCACAGACGTCGAGGAGCCGGCCAGCGGCCGGCACTACCGTGTGCGTGGATGGTCTCCGTGGAGCCGGCCAGCGGCCGGCACTACCGTGTGCGTGGATGGTTTCCGTGGAGCCGGCCAGCGGCCGGCACTGTCGCGTGCGTGGGTGGTTTCCGTGGAGCCGGCCAGCGGCCGGCACTGCCGCGTGCGTGGGTGGTTTCCGTGGAGCCGGCCAGCGGCCGGCACTACCGTGTGCGTGGGTGGTTTCCGTGGAGCCGGCCAGCGACCGGCAGCAACGGTTTACGCGGTGCGCGGGGCGAAGATGATGACCATCATGCCGGCCAGGCACAGCCCGACCCCGAGCAGGTCCCAGCGGCTGGGGCGGATGCCGTCCACCAGCCACAGCCACATCAACGCGGTGCCGATGTAGACCCCGCCGTAGGCCGCATACACGCGCCCACTGGCCGCCGGATGCAGGGTCAGCAGCCAGGCGAACAGGGCCAGACTGGCCGCCGCCGGCAGCAGCAACCAGGCGCTACCGTCCTTGCGCAGCCACAGCCATGGCAGGTAGCAGCCGACGATTTCGGCCACGGCGGTGAGGATGAACAGCAGCAGCGTTTTCACCGGGTGGCTTCGTCGGCCTTGGCCTGCTGCCAGAGCTGCTCCTGCGCCTCCAGGTCCAGCGCGGCCATTGAATGGCCCGCGGCCTCGGCCTGCGCTTCCATTGCCCGGAAGCGGCGCTCGAACTTGTGGTTGGCCTGGCGCAGTGCCGCGCCCACGTCCACCTTGGCGTGGCGGGCCAGGTTGGCGCAGACGAACAGCAGGTCGCCCAGCTCTTCCTGCAGGCGGGCGTGGTTGTCCTCCACCGCGCCGCGCGCGAACTCGGCGGCCACCTCGTCCAGCTCCTCGCGCACCTTGTCGATCACCGGGGCCGGGCCGGGCCAGTCGAATCCAACCCGCGCCGCGCGCGCCTGCAGCTTCATCGCCCGCTGCCACTCCGGCAGGCCGCGCGAAATGCCGGCCAGTGCGGAGGTGTCGGCATGGCCCTTGGCGGCGCGCTCGGCACGCTTGATCGCCTCCCAGTTCGTGTTGACGGCCTCGGCACCGTCGACCTGCACCTGCGCGAACACATGCGGGTGGCGGCGCTGCATCTTGTCGCTGATCGAGCGGGCCACCTCGGCGAAGCCGAACGCGCCCTGCTCGCTGGCCATCTGCGCATGGAACACCACCTGCAGCAGCAGATCGCCCAGTTCGTCCTGCAGGTCGACCAGATCACCGCGGTCGATCGCATCGGCAACTTCGTAGGCTTCCTCGATGGTGTACGGGGCGATGCTGGAGAAATCCTGCTGCAGGTCCCAGGGACAGCCGTCGCGCGGGTCGCGCAGCCGCGCCATGATGCCCAGCAGGCGGTCCAGTTCAGCGGTGGCGGTCATCCAGTACTCCTTGGGGCAGCGGGTCAGGCCGGCAGCCACTCGCGCCATGGCAGGCGGGTGTCGCCGAGGGCGATGAAATCGCCGTTCAACAGGCTTTCGCGGCGGTTGTAGCGGAACGGCTTGCCGGTGGCCGCCGACAGCACCGCGCCCCCGGCCGCGTGCAGCACGCACTGGCCGGCGGCGGTGTCCCATTCGGAGGTGGGGCCGAGCCGTGGATACACGTCGAGCGTGCCTTCGGCGATCCGGCAGAACTTGAGCGACGAGCCCTGCGCGACCACCTCGATATCCCCCATCCGCGCCAGCAGGGCCTCGGTCTGCGCGCTGCGGTGCGAGCGGCTGGCGGCCACTTTCAGCGGCGCCGTGGCCGGTGCGCGTGCGCGCAGCACGGTGTCGTGCATGCCCAGGCGGCGGTAGGCCAGCTCCCCACGCATGGCATGCCAGGCAATCCCGCTGACCGGGGCCAGCACCACGCCGAAGGCCGGCGCGCCCTGGTAGATGAGTGCGATGTTGACGCTGAATTCGTCATTGCGCTTGACGAACTCGCGGGTGCCATCCAGCGGGTCCACCAGCCAGTAGGCGCCCCAGTGCTGGCGCACGTCCCACGGCACCTGGGCCGACTCTTCGGACAGGATCGGCAGGTCCGGGGTGAGCTGCTGCAGGCCGCGCTCGATCACCGCGTTGGCGGCCAGGTCGGCGGCGGTGACCGGGCTGTGGTCGGATTTGATCGTCACGTCGAACGGCGTGGCATACACCGCCATGATGGCGGCGGCGGCGTCCTGGGCGATGGCGATGACGGTTTCGCGCAGATCGGTGGTGAGTTTGATCATGCGCCGCGTTCCAGCCACTGCCGGGCGATGAACAACGCCGCCAGTGATCGGCCCTCGGAAAAATCCTCACGCAGCATCAGCTGGTCCAGCTCGGCCAGCTTCCAGGGCACTACTTCCAGCTCCTCGGGCTCGTCGCCGACCAGGCGCTCGGGATACAGGTCGCGTGCCACCACCAGCCAAGACTGGTGGCTCATGTAGGTGGGGGCCAGGGTCATCGCCCGCAGCACGTCCAGGCGCCGGGCGCCGTAACCGGCCTCTTCCTTCAACTCGCGGTCGGCCGCCTGCTCGGGGCTTTCGCCGGCATCGATGCGGCCCTTGACCAGGCCAAGCTCGTAGCGGTGCATGCCGGCGGCGTATTCACGCACCAGCAGCACCGTCTCATCGTCCAGCATCGGCACCACCACCACCGCGCCATGACCATGGCTGACCAGCCGCTCGAAGCGGCGGCGCTCGCCGTTGGAGAATTCCAGGTCAAGGTGCTGGCGCTGGAACGGCCCGCTCTGCTCGTCCGTGATCTTGTGGATGATGGGCAGGCGACGGCTCATGCGAGCATCTCTAGAATGGGAGCTGGTGAAAACGTCTTCATGAGCCTGAAATGCTAGCAGACCCAGCCCCCTTAACGCTGGCCGATCGGTGGCGGCAACGCGACCTGGCCGTGCTGTGGCATCCGTGCACGCAGATGCGCGAGCACCCCGACACCCTGCCGCTGGTGCCGATCGCGCGTGGCGAAGGCCCGTGGCTGATCGATCATGACGGCAAACGCTACCTGGACGCGGTGAGCAGCTGGTGGACCAATCTGTTCGGCCACGCGCATCCGCGGATCGGGGGCGCCATCGCGCAGCAGGCCACCCAGCTGGAACAGGTGATGCTGGCCGGCTTCAGCCATGAGCCGGCGGTGGAACTGGCCGAGCGCCTGTTGGCGATCGCCCCGCGCCAGGCCGGACGCGACCCGTTGGCCAAGGTGTTCTATGCCGACAACGGTTCGGCCGGGGTCGAGGTGGCCCTGAAGATGGCCTTCCACTACTTCCGCAACCGCGGCGAGCACCACCGCACTCGCTTCGTGGCACTTGAAAACGGCTACCACGGTGAGACGCTGGGCGCGCTGTCGGTGGGCGACATCCCGCTGTACCGCCGGGTGTATGCGCCGTTGCTGACCGAGGCCCTGTTTGCACCGTCGCCGGACGCCTACCTGGCCGAGGACGGGCAGACCGCCGCGCAACGTGCGCACCAGGCCGCCGATGCCCTGGCCACCCTGTTCGACCAGCACCCCGGCGAGATCTGCGCGGTGATCCTGGAGCCGCGCCTGCAGTGCGCCGGCGGCATGCGCATGCACGACCCGGTGTACCTGCAGCGTGCGCGCGAACTGTGCGATGCCAACGGCGCGTTCCTGATCGCCGATGAAATCGCCACCGGCTTCGGGCGCACCGGCACGATGTTCGCCTGCGAACAGGCCGGGGTGATGCCCGACCTGCTGTGCCTGTCCAAGGGCCTGACCGGCGGCTTCCTGCCGCTGTCGGCGGTGCTGGCCACCCAGGCGCTGTACGACGCGTTCCTGGACGATTCGCGCGAGCGCGCGTTCCTGCACTCGCACAGCTACACCGGCAATCCGCTGGCCTGCGCCGCGGCCCTGGCCACGCTGGACATCTTCGCCGGCGAGGACGTGATCGCACGCAACCGCAGCACCGCCGAGGTGATGCGCACGCTGGCCGCCCCGTTCACCGACCACCCGCACGTGGCCGACGTGCGCCAGGCCGGGATGGTGGTGGCCTTCGAACTGACCCGCAACGGCGACAAGCGCACCCCGTTCCCGGCCGAGGCGCGGGTAGGCCTGCATGCGTATACCGCCGCGCTCAAGCGCGGCGTGGTGCTGCGCCCGCTGGGCAACGTGCTGTACTGGATGCCGCCGTACTGCGTGGACGACGACCACCTGGACCTGCTGGCCCAGACCACCCTGGCTGCGATCGAGGAGGCTGTTGCATGCGCGTGACCCGGTGCCATGTCGAGAACCCGCTGGCGGTGGGCCAGACCCTGCCGCTGCCCGAAGAGGCGGCCAATCACCTGGTGCGGGTGATGCGCCTGCGCGAGGGCGACGGCTGCGTGCTGTTCAACGGCGACGGCCACGACTACAGCGCCACCCTGGTGGTGGTGGGCAAGCGCGATGCGCAGGTGCGCATCGACGCCGCGCTGGCGGTCGCCAACGAATCGCCGCTGCACATCACCCTGCTGCAGGGCATCGCCCGCGGCGAGAAGATGGACCTGATCCTGCAGAAGGCCACCGAACTGGGGGTCAACGCGATCGTGCCGGTCAACGCCGAGCGGACCGAAGTGAAACTGGATGCGGCGCGCGCGGAGAAGCGCCTGGCCCACTGGCACAGCGTGGTGGTCTCGGCGTGTGGCCAGTCCGGGCGGGCCCGCGTGCCGGCCGTGGCCGCACCGCAATCACTGCTGGAGGCCGCACGGCAGGTGCCGGCCGAGGCCCTCAAACTCACCCTGGACCCACTGGGGGAACATCGCCTGTCCACCCTGCAGCCAGCGCCGGGCGGCGTGGTGATCGCGATCGGGCCGGAAGGCGGCTGGTCGCCCCGGGATCGGCAGGCATTGGCCGAGGCGGGCTTCCAGGGGCTGCAACTGGGTCCGCGCATCCTGCGCACCGAAACGGCCGGGTTGGCCGCCATCGCGGCGGTACAGGCGCGGCTGGGCGACTTGGGCTGACCCTCACGTTCCGGTAGGTAGCCACCATTGGTCGCTACCCCACCATCACGTTCAGGTAGGTAGCCACCATTGGTCGCTACCCCATCCCGGTGGGTGCACGAATGGCCGATGCGCGATGTGCCAGCGCACGTCGAGCCAGCCGGTGGAACAGCCCCCTTGAGTCAAGGGGGCGCGCCGCCAGGCGCGGGGATCTGGAGAAATGTTTGCGGGGGGCCCACGATCTGCGCCGCAGATCGTGGGAGGTTTCGCGAATGCGAACCTACCCCGCGACCGGGTACGCCTCGTCCAGCGCCGCTTCCAGCGCATCCAGGTCGGGCAGCAGCGCGCTCTGCTCGCCCAGCAGCACGCGCATGTGCACGCCCTGCGGCAGGGTTTCCTCGGAGGCGTCGGCCAGCAGGCCGTCACGCGGCACCGAGATCAGCTGCGGGAAGGTCTGGGTGAGCAGCGCGAAATACGGACGCTTCGCGTTGCCGCCCAGCGCCTTGAGCACCACCACCTTGTTGTTGCTGGTGACCAGTTCGTCGCCCAGCCCGGACAACCGCGCGAACGAGAGCAGCGGTACGTCCCACCCGTGCCACGCAATCTGGCCGACCAGCCAGGCCGGGGCATCCGGCACGCCCTGCACGGCTACCTTGGACATCATCTCGGCCACGGTGGCATTGGGCAGCAGCACGCGCTCGTGGCCGGCTTGGATCAATACCCCGCGGATTTCGTCGTTGCTGGCGTAACTCATGGCGTGATTCCTGAAAAGGGGACGGCGCAGCGATTACTCGCTCACACCCCAACGTTCGACGATGCTCTGGGCCAGCTGCGGCGGCTCGCCCGCGTCCATCCCGGCGGCCACCGCGGCGTTGGCCGCGGCAGGGTCGTAGCAGCCTTCGCCGACCTGTGCACCGACCCAGGCGCCTGCGGCGGCCAGGGCCAGGACATCATCGACCTGCGCGGTATCGGCGCCGCTGAGCAGCACCACCGCGCTGTGCGCCGGCGGCAACGTGGCCACCTGGACACCCTGTGCATCGCCCTGGAAGTACAGGCCACGCTGGCGTTCGGCCAGGCCGATGTCATCGGGCAGAATGTAGGCATTGCCGGCCTGCACCGGCTGGTCGGCTTCGGCCAGCAGCACCGGCAGCGCCGACACGCGCGCCATCTGCTTGACCAGGTTGCCGTAGCGGCCGCCATCCAGGCGCATGTGCACCAGCACCGG
>NZ_QAIW01000434.1:13660-17248 GCF_003061285.1 Stenotrophomonas sp. HMWF003
GCGAGCAGGCGGCGCAGCGCGTCCGGGCCGCCGATACCGGCCAGTACCAGCACCGCCCCTGCGGCGGCGCCGTCGTTGGGGCGCTCGGCCTCCAGTTCGACCAGCGACAGCCGTTCGATATCGAACGCAGACAGTGCCGGCGGCGCAGCGTCGGCCTCCGTGGCAGCGCGTGCGGGCGCCGCGGCGGCGGTGTCGGCGGTGTCGTCCACCAGCGACCAGCTGCTGTGGTCACCCAGCGGTACGCGGGCCATCGCCGGCGGCGCCGAGGGCGGTACCGGCGGTGGCACCGACGCGGCGGCGGACGGCGGCTGCAGGGCAGCCAGCGCCTCTTCCAGCGACATCGGTTCGCTCAGTGCATCCGGGGCCTGGTACAGGCCATCGGCGGGCACATCCGCGGCCGCATCGAACGCCTCGCGGACATGGAAGTCCAACGGTGCATCGGCATGCAGTTCGGCCGGCGTGGTCGGCAGGCCGGGCTCGGGCTGGAGCAGGCTGTCCTGCTCCGAACCCGGCGGCAACACGTCGTGGTGGCCGTGCAGCTTGGCCACCAGGTGCCGCGCCCAGCGCTGTGCTTCCCAACCTTCACGGCGGGCGGCCAGTTCGGCTTCGTCGAAGATCAGGGTCAGCGACGGCGAACCCAGCACCGGGTCCAGGCGCTCCAGCGCGTCCTCGATCGCCGGTTCCAGCGCGATCAGCACCGCACCCGGCGCCGCGTCGCGCAGCACCTGCACGTCCAGCGTGTTGGGATCCTCTTCCAGCACCAGGGTCGCGCCGGCCTGGGCCAACGCGTCGCGCAGGCGCTCGCGGGCCTGCCCCGGGCGCGCCAGCAGCGCTACCGACAACAGCAAAGGCAGGTCATTCGCGGACACGGGCGATCCCCAGCAGGTCGTACACGTTTCGCATCAGGTCCAGTTCCTGGTAAGGCTTGCCCAGGTAACGCTGGACGCCGATTTCGAAGGCGCGCTGACGGTGCTTGTCGCCACTGCGCGAGGTGATCATCACGATCGGCACATCCTTGTAACGCGGGTCGGCGCGCATCGCGGTGGCCAGTTCATAGCCATCCATGCGCGGCATTTCGATGTCCAGCAGCATCAGGTCGGGGACCCGCTCCTCCAGCCGCTCGAGCGCTTCCACGCCATCGCGGGCCACCGCCACTTCGAAGTTGTGGCGTTCCAGGATGCGGCCGGTGACCTTGCGCATGGTCAGCGAATCGTCGACCACCATCACCAGCGGTGCCTGGCGGTCGCTGACCTGGCTGGTCACGGCGATCGGCTTGTGCGGGTTGGCCTGGAAGCGGCGGACCAGCGGGGCCACGTCGAGGATGACCACCACGCGGCCATCGCCGGTAATGGTGGCGCCGTAGATACCCGGAACGGAGGCGATCTGCAGGCCCACCGGCTTGACCACGATTTCGCGGTTGCCCAGCACCTGGTCGATCGCCACGGCCGCGCGCAGTTCACCGGCTCGCACCAGCAGCAGCGGCACCTGGGCCTGGCCCTCGGCACGCGCCGGGCCCTGGCCCACCAGCGTACCGAGGTCATGCAGGGCGAAGGCTTCGCCACCGTAGTGGTAGTCGCCGTCGATGGTTTCAAAGCGCTCGCGCGAGATCCGGCCGATACCGCTGACCGAGGCCACCGGCACCGCGTAGGTGGTTTCGCCGATCTGCACGAACACCGCCTGGGTGACTGCCAGCGTCTGCGGCAGGCGCAGGGTGAAGGTGACGCCCTGGCCACGCACCGAGTGGATATCCACCGAGCCGCCCAGCTGGCGCACTTCGTTGTGCACCACGTCCATGCCCACGCCACGGCCGGCCAGCTGGCTGACCTGGTCGGCGGTGCTGAACCCGGGCGAGAAGATCATCGCGTCCAGTTCGGCATCGCCAAGCACGGCGTCGGCCTGCACCAGGCCACGCTGTTCGGCGCGGCGACGGATCGCCTCGCGGTCCAGCCCGGCGCCGTCATCGGCCACTTCCAGCACGATTTCCGAGCCTTCGCGGCGCAGACGGATGGCGATTTCGCCTTCCTCGGGCTTGCCGGCAGCGCGGCGCTGTTCCGGGGTTTCCAGCCCGTGGGCAACCGAGTTGCGCAGCATGTGTTCCAGCGGCGCGACCATGCGGTCCAGGACGTTGCGGTCCAGTTCGCCGTGGGTTCCTTCCAGGATCACGTGGACCTGCTTGCCGGTGTCCTGGCCAGCCTGGCGGACCACCCGACGCAGGCGCGGCACCAGACCATCGAACGGCACCATGCGCGCACGCATCAGGCCGTCCTGCAGTTCCGAGCTGACCCGCGACTGCTGTTGCAGCAGCACGTCGTACTGGCGCGACAGATCGTCCAGCACGCCCTGCAGGCCGCCCAAGTCGGCGGCAGACTCGTTCAGCGCACGGCTGAGCTGCTGCAGCGTGGAGAAGCGGTCCAGTTCCAGCGGGTCGAACTTGTGGTCGGCCTGGTCCTGCTCGCGCTGGTAGCGGGCAACGATCTGCGCTTCGGTTTCCAGGTCCAGACGGCGCAGCTGGTCGCGCAGACGCGCGTTGGTGCGGTCCAGTTCGCCCATGGCGCCACGGAAGGCGCCCAGCTGCTGTTCCAGGCGCGAGCGGTAGATCGCCACTTCACCGGCGTGGTTGACCAGGCGGTCGAGCAGGTCGGCGCGCACGCGCACCTGTTCCTGCTGCGGACGGGCCAGGGCATCGTCGTCGCTGCTGGTTTCCAGCGGCACCGGTGCCGAGAGCGGCGCCGCGGCGACGGCGGTATCGACCGGTGCGGTGTCCTGCACGGTGTCGGCAGGGGTCTCCACGGCCACGTCCAGCCGGCCCAGCGTGCGCTGCTCGAAGGCATGGATCAAGTCGTCGGGCATCGCCACGCTGCGGTGCTGCCCGGTGCGGGTCAGCAGCTGGTGCAGGCGATCGAAGCCACGTTCAAGCAGGTGCACGTCGCTGCGGTCGATGTCGGTGCGGTTGGCCGCCACGGCCTCCAGCAGCGATTCGATGCCATGGCCCAGGTCGCCGATCGGGTTGATCCCGGCCATGCGTGCGCCACCCTTGAGGGTGTGCAGGTCACGCTGCAGGCCGGCGATGACGTCGCGGTCGTTCGGCGCGGCGCGCAGTTCACTGATCAGGCCATCGCAATGGTCGAGCAGGTCCTTGCCTTCTTCCACGAAGATGTCGACCAGCTCCTGGTCGAGCACGTTGAAGTCCAGCGCGTCGGCGCTGTCTTCTTCGTCATCGGCGTCGGTGTCGAGCGCGGTGTCGTCGACACCGGTTGCCTCGGTCGGGGCGGCCGCTTCTTCATGCGTGGAGAGCGCGACGACCGATGCGCCAGCGGCGGCCAACGGCGCATCTTCGAGTTCGAAGAACGGTGTCGGCGCGGCGGTTTCGGTTTCGGTTTCGGTTTCGACCGCATCCTCGGCGAAGGCGTCGGCCTCCTCGGGCTGTTCCTGTGCGTCGTGGGTGGCATCCAGGCCCAGCACGCTGTCGGCCGCGTCGTCGGCCTGCGGCGCGTCGATCACGGTCAGACCGTCATCCAGGGCCTGCTGCTCGTCGACCGGCTCGCCGAACGCCGGCGTCGGCGGCAGGGCTTCGTCCAGTGCCTCGCG
>NZ_QAIW01000434.1:17266-17781 GCF_003061285.1 Stenotrophomonas sp. HMWF003
CGCAACCGCCGGCTCGTCATCGAGGACTGCGTGATCGATCAAGGTGTCGTCCGCAGCGGCGCCCGTGGCAGCAGCCACGTCGTTCGCCTCGGCCACCGGCGTCACATCGGCATCAAGGAAGCGCGACAGGTCGTCGGCGCCGGTCAGTTCGACCGTCTCCAGACCGTCCTGCGCGTGCGCTGCAACGTCGTGCTGTACCGCGTCGAACGTGGCGACGTCGGCACCGCCCGGGTCGGCACTGCCGGCGTCAGGCTGTGCGTCGAGCGTCGTCTCGTTGCGCGCGATGGGCGCGGCATTCACCGGAAGATCGGCGTCGAAGTACGCCGACAGGTCATTGCTGACGGTCAGCTCGTCCACGACCGGCGCATCGGCGTCCAGCGCCTGACCGGTCTCCGCTTCCACCGCATCGATTTCAAGGGCGACGGGCTCGACCACGGTCAGGGCGTCGGCGTCGATCTCGGCCAGCTGCAGATCGGTATCGGCGCTGTCGTCCAGGCCGGCGTAACCGCCCTGCG
>NZ_QAIW01000434.1:17791-28819 GCF_003061285.1 Stenotrophomonas sp. HMWF003
GCGTGGCCAGGGCGTCGTCGTCGTTCGCGGCGATCTCGTCGCCGACCGCCGGCACGGCCGCATCGTGGGACGCGACAGCGTCCACGGTGTCCGCATCCACGGCCTGCGGCTCGACAGCGCCCGGGTCGGCGGCATCGTCGTCCAGCGCGTCCAGGGCGTCTTCTTCATCGTCGGCCACCAGGGCCGGCCAGCGCGCTTCGGGCAGCGTGTCGGCCAGGGCCTGCAGGCGGGCAGCAAGCGCGGCCTGCACCGGAATACGCGGTGCGTCGGCCTGCAGGGCCGTCATGGTCGCGGTGATCGCCTCGGCGGTGGCCGACAGCGCGTCCACGCCATCGGCGTCCGGGGTGGTATCGGCGGCCAGCGAGCGCTTGATGAAGCTCTCGGCGCCCCCGGTGACGGCGGTGATTTCGGGCACGTCGGTCATCGCGAACGCACCGTTCATGGTGTGCACCGCGCGCAGCAGGGTGTCGGTGACCGGCTGCGGGGCCACGCTGGCCTCGCGCAGCCAGGCCTGCAACGTGGCCTGGTGGGTATCCACCTCGGCTTCCAGGATCTCGCGCAGCACTTCGTCGATGTTGGCCGGGGTACCGCTGGCCTCGACGGCGTCGCTGGCTTCGACGGCTTCGACGACGTCGACCACCTCCACCGGGGCGGCCACGACCGGCGCGGCCCGCTGCAGCGGCACATGGAAGGTTTCTTCGCCGGCCGCCACGCGATCGGCAATGGCCTGCATGGCCTGCAGGTCGGCCGTCACGCGGCCCTGGCCGCGCAGCGCGGCGTTGAGCTGCGGCAGCACGTCATACGCCTGGGTGACCATGGCCACCACGGCCGGGGTGGCCGGCCGGGTACCGTCGAGCACGCGGTTGAGCATGCCTTCGATCTTCCAGCTGAACTCGCCCAGGGTGCGTGCGCCCACCAATCGGCCGCTGCCCTTGAGCGTGTGGAACACGCGGCGGATCGGACGCAGGCGGTCGAGGTTGTCCGGCGCGGCGCGCCAGACCGGCAGCAGGTTGCCGAGGTTGACCAGTTCCTCATCGAACTCTTCGATGAAGACCTCGCGGATGTCCTGGTCGATGTTCTCGCCATCGTCCTCGAACCCGGCCTCGATGCTGTCGGTCTCACCGACCGCATTGGCCGGCGATACCGCAGCCAGCGCATCGGGAGTGATCGCCGGTGCGGTGCTGAACTGCGCGGCAGCCGCATCCAGCTCGGCCAGGAAGCGCGCGGACTCGTCGTCCAGCTCGATCTTGCCGATCACGGCGGCATGCACGCCGGTGCTGCTGTGGGTCACGACCGGGGTCGGATCCTGCGCAGCACCGTCGTCACCACGGGTGTGGTCGTCGGTGTCGGTCGGCACCGCCGCATCAATGGATGCGTCTGCAACGGGGCTGTCGTCTACAACCGCGGCCAGATCGATCTCCTCGACCGGCTCGGCGCTGATCGCCTCGCCATGCTCAACGGCCTCCGCGTCGGCCCCCTGCCCGGCTGCGTCCGCAACGTCATCGGCATGGGCGTCGGCCGCCTGCAGGAACGACGGCAACGCGGCCACGTCCAGGTCGGACGCGGCCTCGGCCACCGGCTCCGCGGCAGGAGCCACGGCATCGTCGATCTCCAGCGACAGCACGTCGCCAGCATTGTGCAGCGGCGCATCGAAGGTGAATTCGATGGGCGCGTCGCTGAACTCCAGTACGTCGTGCTCGGCGGCAACCGGGTCGAACCCACCGCTGAAGGAGACCGCGTCCTGCGCGTGCGCGTCGGCCTGCGCGGACACCGTGTCGGTGGCGTCCAGCGCATCCAGGGCGACATGCATCGGCGGCAGCGCGTCCCAGCGCACTGCGGGGCTGTCCTCGGCGATCACCGGGTCGAAATGGGCGAAGCTGGGTCCGGCGTGGTCGGTGGTGGCGTCGGCCTCGGTGGACAGGGTCCACTGCGGCGCTTCCGGCGCGGGCGCGGTCGATGCGTCGAACACCAGCGACGGCGCGGCTGCCGCTGCGTTGGCCAGGGCGGCGTCAGGCAGCGGGTCGAAGGTGACGTCAGGGAACGACGGCGGCACGCTGCCCGGCGGCGGTGCGCTCGGGGTAACGGGCACGGCGATCGGCTCGACCGACGGCGCATCCCACTGCGTCAACTCGATCGGCTCGGCGGCCACCGGCAGGGCTTCTGCGGTGGTGTCCGGCTGGGCGGCATTGGCGTCCGGCAACGGCCAGTAACGCAGGGTTTCCAGGCTGGTGCGGGTGATGTCGAGGATTTCCTCGCGACCCGGGCGACGTTCGCGCAGGGCTTCGAGGTAGTACTCCAGGCTGGCCATGGCATCGGCCAGGGTGTCCAGCTGGCGCCCGCTCGGCACGCGCTGGCGGCCGATCAGTTCCACCGTGATGTACTGGCGCACACCCTGCAGGTAGTCGGCCGGGGTGGCCAGGTCGAGCATGCGCAACGCACCGGACACCTCGCCCAGCAGGCGCGGCACTTCCTGCAGCTGCTGGTGGTTCCAGTTGGTTTCGATGAAGGCGACGAAGTGCTCGCGGGCGGCGGCGAAATTGGCGATGGCTTCATGCGCCAGCACCTCCACCGTGCGCCGGTTCTCCACTGCGCTCGGATCGTCTTCGCCACTGCCGCCGGCGCCCAGATGGGCGACCTGGTCGTCCAGCGAGGCGTCCACGTACAGCAGCGCACCGGCGATATCCAGCAGCAGGCTTTCGTCGATCTGCTGTTCGCCCTGCACGACGCCGCGCAGCGCATCGCGCTGCTGCACGACCACGCCGCGGGCCACGCCCAGGCCCATCATGCCCAGGGTATCGGCAACGGCGCCCAGTTCGTTGACCTGGGTCTGCAGCTGCACCGGATCGCCACCGGTGCGCAGGTGCAGGTCCAGCGCGTCCTTGATGCGCAGCAGTTCTTCCTTGACCGCATTGCCCACGGTATCGAGCAGCTCGCGGTTGCGGCCGCTCAGGCTGCCGCGCGCGTGGTCGAGCTCGGCCTCGGTGGCGGTGACGCTGTCCGGCGCGAACGCGAACAGCACGCTCTCGTTGATGCCCGGTGCGGCGCGTGCCGAACGGATGTCGTTGAGCAGCGGCAGCAGCACGATCGGAATGTCGCGGTGCCCGTTCTGCAGGCGCTCCAGGTAGTCGGGCAGCAGCACGCTGCCGCGCATCAGGGTGGCGCAGGCTTCGTCACGGTCGGGCACTTCGCCGGCGCCGATGGCGTTGGCCAGCTGCTCCAGTTCTTCGGCCACCATCGCCGGGGCATACAGCTCCACCATGCGCAGGGTGCCCTGCACCTGGTGCAGGTAGCCGGCGCAGAAGCGCATGCGGCCGGCATCGGAGGGGTCTTCGGCGTAGTACTCCACCTCGTTGCGCACCTGGCGCAGGGTTTCGTCCAGTTCCGGCTTGACCCAGCCCAGGGCGGCGTGGCTCATGGCATCGCGCAGCGTGCTCATGCCAGGTCTCCCGGCAGGGGCGCGCGCGTGTCGTGCTGTGGATTATCGCGATGCATCATCTGCTGATTCCTTCCCTCTCCGCCCTGCCCGCGGCTCACGCCGGCAGCTTGAAGTCGGCAACCGAGCGGCGCAGGTCGGCCGCCAGCTGTGCCAAATGACCGATCGACTCGGCGGTCTGTCCCGCACCCTGCGAGGTCTGGCCGGTAATCTGCCGGATCACGCCCATGGTGCGGGTGATGTCCGAGGCGGCCGACGACTGCTGCTGGGCGGCGATCGAGATGTTCTTGATGAGGTTGTTGAGCGCGTTGGACACGCGTTCGATTTCAGTCAGCGCAGTACCGGCGTCTTCGGCCAGGCGTGCACCGGACACCACTTCGGCGGTGGTCTGCTCCATCGAGCTGACCGCTTCGTTGGTATCGGCCTGAATGGCCTGGACCAGGCCTTCGATACGTCGGGTTGCACCGGAGGTGCGTTCTGCCAGGCGCTGCACTTCGTCGGCCACCACGGCGAAACCACGGCCGGCCTCACCGGCCGAGGCCGCCTGCACCGCGGCGTTCAACGCCAGGATGTTGGTCTGCTCGGAAATGTCGTTGATCAGTTCCACGATCGAGCCGATCTCCTGCGAGGACTCGCCCAGGCGCTTGATGCGCTTGGAGGTTTCCTGGATCTGGTCGCGGATCTGGTCCATGCCCTGGATGGTCTCGCGGACCACGCCGGCGCCTTCGGCGGCGATCACCACCGAGCGCTGTGCCACGTCGGCCGACTCGGCCGAGTTGCGCGACACCTGTTCGATGCTCGAGGCGATTTCGCCGATGCGGTCCGAGGCCGAGGTGATCTGGTTGGCCTGGTGGCCCGCCGCTTCGGCCAGCTGCATGGCCGTGGCCTGGGTTTCCTGGGTGGACAGCGCGACCTTGGCCGAGGTGTCGTTGATGGTGGTCACCAGGTGGCGCAGTTCGTCCACGGCGTAGTTGATGGCGTCTGCGATCGCGCCGGTCATGTCCTCGGTCACCGAGGCCTTCACCGTCAGGTCGCCTTCACCCAGCGAGCTGATTTCGTCCAGCAGCCGCATGATGGCCTGCTGGTTGCGGCTGTTGAATTCCACCTGGGTCTGGTAACGCAGGTCCTGCTCGCGCGAGCGGCTGCGCACGGTGCTGCTGACGAAGCCGATGATGGCGATCAGCGACAGCGCACCGGAAATCACGCCCAGCCAGAAGTTCGGGAACAGGCGCGTGTCGCGCACCGAACCGAACGAGGAGAACGCTTCAAACAGCTTCTTGCTGTCGTCCAGCATGCGGGTGGCACCACCGGTCAGCGCGGCCGCCGAGGACTGCGCCGAGAACAGCTGGCGCGAGCTGGCCAGGATCGCGTCGGCGTCCTTCTTCATGGTGTCCCACTGCTTCTGGGACTGCTCCAGCGCCGCCAGCGCGCCGGCATTGCGCACCGGGGTGATGCCCAGTTCTTCGTTGCCGTTGCGCAGGGCGTCCAGCACCTGGGTGAACACCACCGAGTCGCGGGCCAGCGCGTCGCCGGCGGCGGCGGCATTGGCACCACCGGCGCGCATTTCGGTGACCCGGCGGGCCATCGAGCCCACCACCACCACCTGCTGCAGCGCGTTGTACACCTGCGAGGCCGGGGCACCGCCCGCGGACATCGCACGCACCACTTCGTTCAGCTGTGCCTGCAGTGCCGGCACGCCGTTGACGAAGTTGTTGGCGTTGCCGGCCAGGGCCAGCACCGCCGGCTCACTGGCCACCAGCTGGGCGGCGCTCTTGCCGAGCGGCTCCCAGGTCTGGCTGAGCTGGTTGAGCGGGCCGGACACGTTCGCTTCGGAGCCGTAGCGACCCTGCAGGCTGCTCACCGTGCTCTCGATGCGGGTTTTGGTGTCCTTGAACGCGGTGAACGCCTGGGCGTTGCCCGAGACCGCTTCACGGCCCTGGTTGGCCAGCTGCTGGGACAACACCTGCAGATCGGCCGCGCCGGTACTGGCGCCGGCCAGGCGACTGCCCTGCCAGGTGGCGACGCCGGTATTGACGCCGAACACGATCATCGACAGGGCCAGCAGGCCGAGCCAGAAATTGGTTCCCACCGACCCGAGCTTGCCGGCCTTGGCGGATTCCGAAGTAGTACTCATCGTTCAACCTCGATCATCAAATACGGTGAGACAGGCGGCAGCGATCAGGCCGCGGCCTGCCTGAATTCGGGAGTGCGCGACAGCAGCGACAGCGAGAACACGCCCCAATCGTGGCCATCGCCGTGGAAGGCACGGTCGATGAAGTGGGCATAGCGGCCGCTGGCGAGGTCGCCGATGGCGATGTCCTGGTCCTGGTCGAAGCTGCGCTGGCCGAACAGTTCATCGATGGTGAGCGCGACGTCGCCGCCGGCCTGGCGCATGATCAACACGCGCTGGCCTTCCTGGTGCACGGTGCGCTCGCCTTCCAGGAAGTACTTCAGGTCCACCACCGGGAACAGGTTGCCGCGCAGGTTGCCCACGCCCAGCAGCCACGGCTGCGCGCCGGGCACCGGGGTGATCGGCGGCATCGGCACGATTTCGACCACTTCGCGGAAATCCGACACCAGGTGGCGCTTGCCCACGCGGTAACCGACGCCACGCCACAGGTCCTGCGCGAACTGACGCTCGGGCAGCTGCACGGCATGGGCCAGGCTGCGCCGTTCGTAGGCTTCGAGGATGTCGAAAGGAGAACGCATCAGACCACCAACTGGTTGATCCGCGCGATCAGTTCCTCCTCGCGCGGCGGCTTGACGATGTAGTCGGCCGCCCCCTGGCGCAGCCCCCACGCCTTGTCGGTCTCCATCGCCTTGGTGCTGACGATGACGACCGGAATATGTTTGATGGCCGCGTCACGCGCCATCGCACGGGTGGCCTGGAAGCCACTCATGCCCGGCAGGACCACGTCCATCAGCACCAGCTGCGGCGCATGCTCGCGCACGAGCACCAGCCCGTCCTCGGCGTTGTCCGCTTCCAGTACTTCGTGCCCGGCCTTGGTCAACCACTGCGTGAACACCGCGCGGTCGGTCGGTGAATCCTCGATCAGAACGATTCGAGCCATTGTGCCTTTCCCCCCTGGTCAGGCGTTGACGTATGTGCGGATGGCACCCAGCAGTTCTTCACGCGTGAATGGCTTGGTCAGGTACTGCTCCGAGCCGACGATGCGCCCGCGCGCCTTGTCGAACAGGCCGTCCTTTGAGGACAGCATGATCACCGGGGTCGACTTGAACAGCTGGTTGCCCTTGATCAGCGCACAGGTCTGATAGCCGTCCAGCCGCGGCATCATGATGTCCACGAAGATGATCTGCGGCTGTTGGTCGGCGATCTTGGCCAACGCCTCGAAACCATCGGTCGCGGTCACCACCTCGCAGCCTTCGCGCTTGAGCAGTGTTTCGGCGGTCCTGCGAATGGTCTTCGAATCGTCGATGACCATGACCCTAAGCCCTGCGAGTTCCCCACCCGCAGCCATGTTTTCAGTCATTACCTTTCCCCGGGCGCGCGACGCTTCTGCTTGGTCCGGCGTCGCTGCGAAAGCGTATCTATATCGCACTTCCCGCGCAGGCTACAAGCGCGGCCACTTCAGCCAAGCCGCAGACGGGTCGGACCGGGCCGGATCGGCCGGATTTGCGCAAACCCGGGCCCCGGCGGACGCAGCGTTGCACCCCGCCGGGCAGGCAACCGGCCCCGGTTGCGGCTACCATCATCGCCCTGCCCGCCAGGTTGCGACCATGCCGTTGAATGTCATCGTGGTGATGGACCCCATCGCCCATATCAAGATTGCCAAGGACACCACCTTCGCGATGCTGCTGGAAGCCCAGCGCCGCGGTCACGCCCTGCACTACGTCAGCCCCGGCGGGCTGGCCCTGCGCGACGGCCAGGCGGTCGCCCGCACCGCGCCGCTGCAGGTGCGCGAGGACAAGGCCGACTGGTTCACCCTGGGCGAATTCAGCCAGACCGTGTTCGGCCCCGGCCAGGTGGTGCTGATGCGCAAGGACCCGCCGGTGGATGCCGAATTCATCTACGACACCCATGTGCTCAGCGTGGCCCAGCAGGCCGGCGCGCTGGTGGTCAACGACCCCCAGGGGTTGCGCGATTTCAACGAGAAGCTGGCCGCGCTGCTGTTCCCGCAGTGCTGCCCGCCGACCCTGGTCAGCCGCCGCAACGCCGACCTGAAGGCCTTCGTGCTGGAACATGGCCAGGCCGTGCTCAAGCCGCTGGACGGCATGGGCGGGCGCTCGATCTTCCGCAGCGGCACCGGCGACCCCAACCTCAACGTGATCCTGGAAACCCTGACCGACGGCGAGCGCACGCTGGCCCTGGCGCAGAAGTTCATCCCGGACATCACCGCCGGCGACAAGCGCATCCTGCTGGTCGACGGCGAGCCGGTGGACTACTGCCTGGCGCGGATCCCGCAGGGCGACGAGTTCCGCGGCAACCTGGCCGCCGGCGGCCGCGGTGAAGGCCGCCCGCTGAGCGACCGCGACCGCTGGATCGCCGCCCAGGTCGGGCCGGAGATGAAGCGCCGCGGCATGCGCTTTGTCGGCCTGGACGTGATCGGCGATTACCTGACCGAAGTGAACGTCACCAGCCCCACCTGCGTGCGCGAGCTGGATGCCCAGTTCGGGCTGAACATCGCCGGCACCCTGTTCGACGCGATCGAGGCCGGCCTGCCGCGATGAGTGCGACGGCCGCACCGCTGCTGCCGCTGCAGGCGCGCGAATCGCAGCGCCTGGGCGCGACCCTGGCGCTGTCGCTGCTGGTGCATGCGCTGTTGATCCTGGGGGTGGGCTTTGCGGTGAGCGACAAGGCCGCGCTGGTGCCCACCCTGGAGGTGATCTTCAGCCACACCCAGACCGCGCTGACGCCCAAACAGGCCGATTTCCTGGCCCAGGCCAACCAGCAGGGCGGCGGCGACCACGACAAGGCCCAGCGCCCGCGCGACAACCAGGCCGGGATCGTGCCGCAGCCGCAGGCCGGGCTGTCGCCGGTGCCGCAGCAGCGCCAGGACGCGGTCAGCCCGCCGCCCCCGCAGGCGCGGGTGGTGTCCAGCCGCAACAGCACCGAGCAGGTGGCCAGCGCGCAGCCGCAGCCAGTGCCCGAGCACCCGCAGCCGGAGGCCCCGCTGAATGCGCGCGAGCAACGCGACGCGGAAATGGCCCGGTTGGCCGCCGAGGTGCACCTGCGCTCGGCGCAGTACGCCAAGCGCCCGAACCGCAAGTTCGTGTCGGCCAGCACCCGGGAATACGCCTACGCCAATTACCTGCGGGCGTGGGTGGACCGCGCCGAACGCGTGGGCAACCTCAATTACCCCGACGAAGCCCGCCAGCGCCGCCTCGGCGGCCAGGTGGTGATCACCGTCGGCGTGCGCCGCGACGGCAGCGTGGAAAGCGCACGGATCCTGCGCAGCAGCGGCACGCCGTTGCTGGATGAGGCCGCCCTGCGCGTGGTGCGCCTGGCGCAGCCGTTCCCGCCGCTGCCCAAGACCGAGGACGGTGTGGAGATCCTGCAGGTGACGCGGACGTGGGCGTTCCTGCCCGGCGGTACGTTGCGCGACGACCGGTGAGGGGGCGATAGCCGACCGACGGTCGGCTCTACCGGGCGGCCTTGGCGGCGCGGGCGGCCTGCTGTTCCACCAGCGTCAGCGCTACGTTGTTGCGCAGGTAGGCCGGCTCGACCCGTTCCGGGGCCATGCCCTCGCCGCGCGCGAACGCCGGTACCGCCAGCGTCAGCAGGTCCGATGCACGCGGCAGCGCCTGTGCGTCGACGCCGTCGAGCTGATCGGCCAGGCGCGTGGCCAGCAGCCCCTCGGCGGCGCCGAAGCCGGTGCCCACGCCGAACCAGCGGGTGCCTTCGGGCAGGACCACCGCCTCCGGCGCACAGACGATCTCTTCGCCCTGCAGCTGCCACTGGCCGTCCACGCGGACCTGGCGCGCCACGTACACCTCGCCCATGCGGGCATCGATGCTGCTGAGTACCTGGTCGGCGTCGGCCGGCGCGCGCAGCGCCAGTACCTGCAGTGTGGACACCGGCACCAGCGGGCGGTCCAGCGCCAGGGCGATGCCCTGTGCGATGGCGATGGCCAGGCGTACCCCCGTGAACGCGCCCGGGCCGCGCCCCAGCGCGATGGCATCCAGCTGCGAACGCGCCACGCCGGCCTCGGCCAGCAGGGCCTCGGCCCACGGCAGGCTCAGCTCGGCATGGCGGCGCGGGGCGATCTCGAACCGCTCGAGGACCTGCCCATCCACATACAGGGCGACGGAACAGGCTTCGGTGGCGGTTTCAAAGGCGAGCAGTTTCATGGCGGTCAGAACAGGGAAGTGGGGAAGTCATCGGGTGCCGCAGGTGACACAGCGGCTGCAGGGGGCGCCGCCGCCGTGGCGTGCGGTGCCGGCAGCGCACCAGGCGGCCATTGTGGCGCAAAGAAGCCGCGCACATCGTCCAGCGCGCGGGTGCGGCGGAACGGCGGCAGCGAATCCAGGAAGATCCGTCCGTAGCTGCGGCTGAGCAGCCGGGGGTCGCACAGCACCAGCACGCCGCGGTCGGTCTCGCTGCGGATCAGCCGCCCGACGCCCTGCTTGAGCGCGATCACCGCCTGCGGCAGCTGCTCATCGCGGAACGGATTGCCACCGTCGCGCCGGATCGCATCCAGCCGTGCCTCGAACACCGGATCATCCGGTGCGGCGAACGGCAGCTTGTCGATCACCACCACGCTCAATGCATCGCCAACCACGTCCACGCCTTCGCGGAAACTGGCCGAGCCCAGCAGCACGCCATTGCCCGAGTCGCGGAAGCGCTGCAACAGGGTCGCGCGCGGCGCCTCGCCCTGCACGAACAGCGGCCACGGCCCATCCCGCAGCGCCTCGGCCGCTTCGCGCAGCGCGCGGTGCGAGGCAAACAGCAGGAACGCCCTGCCCTGCGATGCCTCCAGCACCGGCGTAAGTGCACGGATCAAGGCGGTGCCGAACCCTCGTGCCGCCGGGTCGGGCAGATCGGTGGGCAGGTAGCACAGCGCCTGGGTTGCCCAGTCGAACGGACTGGGCTGCAGCAGGGTGACCGGATCGTCCAGCCCCAGCCGCTGCGAAATATGCGCGAACCCGCCGTCCACGGTCAGCGTGGCCGAGGTGAATACCCAGGCCGCCATCGAGCGCTGGCGGTGCTCGCGCAGCGGCCCGGACACGTCCATCGGGGTGCGCTGGCAGCGGAAGCCGCGCGGGGTCAGTTCGTACCACAACACGTCCGCCGGGGCCGCGGCCAGTTCCGGGTCGGCATCGAAATCGAGCATCGGGGCATCTTCGCCGAGCCAGCGCGACAACCGCCCCACCGCTTCCATCGCGCGCGCGTGGCAGGCGTCCAGCCCGGGCGATGCCTCGCGTACCCCGACCAGCGCATCGCGCAGGGTCACCAGGGCCGACATCGCCGCATCGAAGCCATCGCGCACCTGCGGCACGGCCAGCGCGCGCCATTGGGTGCCACGCGCTGGCAACCCGTCCATGGCCGTGCGCAGGTCGCGCAGGGTCTGTTCCAGCGCCGCAGCGGGCACCTGCAGGGCGGCCTGTGCACCGGCCACGCTGCGGCGCTGGAACAG
>NZ_QAIW01000434.1:28829-39822 GCF_003061285.1 Stenotrophomonas sp. HMWF003
GCCAGTTCCGGCAGCTGGTGCGCTTCGTCGATCACGAAGGCCTGCGCGCCCGGCAGGATCTCACCGAAGCCTTCCTGCTTGAGCGCCAGGTCGGCCAGCAGCAGGTGGTGGTTGACCACCACCACGTCGGCCGCCTGCGCACGCTGGCGCGCCTGCACCACGAAGCAGTCGTCCCAGAACGGGCACTCGTTGCCCAGGCAGTTGTCGACGGTAGAGGTGACCATCGGGTACAGCGGCGAGTCTTCCGGCAGCGCCTCCAGCTCGGCCATGTCGCCGAAGCGGCTGCGCCCGGACCAGGCCAGGATGCGCTGGAACTGCGCGACCTGCTCCGGCGAACTGAAGCGGGGTTCGCCACGGGCCTGCTGCAGGCGGTAGCGGCACAGGTAGTTCGCGCGGCCCTTGAGCAGCGCACTGCTGTGGCCCACCCCGAGCGCGGCGCGCACCCGCGGCAGGTCGCGGTGGTAGAGCTGGTCCTGCAGCGCGCGGGTGCCGGTGGAAATGATGATCTTCAGCCCCGACAACAACGCCGGCACCAGGTACGCATAGGTCTTGCCGGTGCCGGTACCGGCCTCGGCCAGCAGCACGTCGCGCTGGTCGAACGCCTCGGCGATGGCGGCGGTCAGGCGCAGCTGCGCCGGGCGTGCAACAAAGGCATCCAACTGGCTGGCAAGCGTCCCGCCCTCGCTGAGGGCTTCGCTGCTGGCATGGGCAAGGCGTGACATGCGCCCATGATAAAGGGTGCCACCTGCCCCATGGATTGCGGCACGCAATCCGACGTGTAGCGGGGCTCTGCCCCGCTACACGCAATCCGGCGCAGCGGGGCAGAGCCCCGCTCTACGTGGAATTGCATTTCGTGCAGCGGGGCAGAGCCCCGCTCTACGTGGAATTGCATTTCGTGCAGCGGGGCAGAGCCCCGCTCTACGTGGAATTGCATTTCGTGCAACGGGGCAGAGCCCCGCTCTACGTGGGATTGCATTTCGCGCAGCGGGCAGAGCCCCGGGTGTGCGCGGTCAGTACCGCTTGATGCCCGGCACCGTGCAGCCTTCCAGCTGGGCGTGCGCGGAGGCGGCGTTTTCCTTCTGGCCACGGGCCAGGCGCGACTGCTCGATCGTGGCCCAGTGGCGGCGGCACAACGGACCGGTCTTCGAGCCCAGGTCGACGGCCTTGCGCGCCAGTGCTTCGGCACGCGCCCAGTCGCCCTGCAGCAAGGCGATTTCGGCGCGTTCCTGCAGGATCGACGGATCGCCTTCGGAGATCAGCAGCGCCTGGTTCAACGCTTCGGCGGCGGCGGGCAGGTCGTTGGCCTGCCGACGCATCTGCGCGGTCAGGCGCAGGTCTTCGATCTCGGCGTCGCGCAGTGGCTGTACGGCCAGTTCCTTGTCATCGGCCCCCACGGCCACCGCTTCCACGGCCGCCATGCGCTGGGCCGGGGTGGTGGTGTCCACGGGCGCCTTGACCGGCGGTGCCGGGGTGACGCAGGCGGTCAATGCCATGCCCAGCGTGAGCAGGCAGGCGGAACGGATCAGGGTTCGGGTAGTCATGGCGGGCCGGCCTCGCTCCGGAATCATCGCGCTGGGGGAGTCGTTGCAGAGGCCGGCGCCGGCTCGGCGGCCGGTTCCGGCTTCTTGCCCATGCCGAACCAGCTGCGCCAGCCACCGCCTTCGGTGCTGCCTTCGCCGCCCTCTTCCTCTGGCAGGGCGGCCGGCGGCGGCGCACAGGGCGCATACGCCGGTGCATAGCCCACCACGAACGGGAAGCGGCGCGCGCCCGGGCAGCTTTCATCGGTGCTGGCCGTGCCGCTGGCTTCCACGTACTGCCAGTCCAGGCCCTTGCTGCTGACCTTCAACGGCGCACTCGGCAGGCGCTGGAAAATGCTCGACCACACGCGCATCGAACCGGTGGCGCCATACAGCCCGGCCTGCTCGTTCTGGTCGTTGCCCATCCAGATCACGGCCAGGTGGTCGCCGGTGTAGCCGGCATACCAGCTGTCGCGGCCATCATTGGTGGTACCGGTCTTGCCGGCCGGCTGCAGCCGGCCCAGGCCGTCGGCGTTCAGGCGCTGCGCGGTGCCGCTGGCCACCACCTGCTGCAGGCCGATGCTGATCAGGTTGGCCGCGATCGAGTCGCCTTCCTGGGCCGGTGCGGGCGACTTGTCGTAGCGCTTCATCAGCTTGCCCTGCGGGTCCAGCACGCCACGCACGGCATGCAGCGGCTGGATCTCACCGCCGGAGGCGAGGAACTGATACAGCTGGGCCATCGCATACGGGCTCTGGTCGGTGGAGCCCAGGATCACCGCCGGATTCGGCTCGGCCTTGATCCCGGCCAGCACATGGATCAGCTGGGTGACGCGCTCAGGCCCCACCTGCATGCCTACCCGGACGGTGGCCTGGTTGTAGGAATGGGCCAGCGCGTCGATCAGGCGCACGGTGCCGTGGCTGCGGTTGTCGGCGTTGCCGGGCGACCAGTTGCGGCCACGCGACAGCTGCACCGTCACCGGTGAATCGTCCACCCAGGTGGCCAGCGAGTAGCGGTCCGGCTGGGCCAGTGCCAGCAGGTACACGAACGGCTTGAGCAACGAGCCGACCGGGCGCTGCGCCTCGATGGCACGGTTGAAGCCGGGCTCGGCGAAATCGCGGCTGCCGACCACGGCCAGCACGTCGCCGTTGTGCACGTCGGTCAGCACCATGCCGGCCTGCAGCTCGGGGCGCTTCTTGCTCTCCAGCGACTTGATGGTCTTGGTGACCGCGCCCTCGGCGTACGCCTGGGCCGACGGCGCCATGCCGGTCATCACGCTCAGGCCGGCGCCCTGCAGCACCGATTCCGGGTAGTCGTGGCCCAGCTGGCGGCGCACCAGGTCCACGTAGGCCGGGAACCGGTTGGCGGCGATCAGGCCGGGAACCTTGGGCACGCCGAGCGGCGCCTTGAGCGCGCGCTGGTACTCGGCGTCGTCGATCAGCTGGCTTTCGTGCAGCTTGCCCAGCACGAAGTTGCGGCGGTCGAGCGCGCGTTCGGGATTGCGTCGCGGGTCGTAGTAGGACGGGCCTTTGACCAGGCCGATCAGCAGCGCGACATGTTCGGTGTTGAGCGAGGACAGGTCGCGGCCGAACCAGAACTCGGCACCGGAGGACATGCCATGGATGGCCTGGCTGCCCCGCTGCCCGAGGTACACCTGGTTGAGGTAGGCCTCCAGGATGGTGCGCTTGTCGTAGCGCGCCTCCATGATCAGCGCGTACAGCACTTCATTGAACTTGCGGGTGACGGTCTGTTCCTTGCCGATGCCCAGCAGGCCGCTGCGCGCCAGCTGCTGGGTCAGCGTGGACGCACCCTGGCGGCTCTGGCCACCGGACCGCACGGTCACCCAGATCGCGCGGGCGATGCCGCTCAGGTCGATGCCGTGGTGACGGTTGAAATCCTTGTCCTCCACCGCCTGCAGGCCGGTGACCAGCAGTTCGGGGGTTTCTTCGATGCGGACCAGCCGCCGCTCTTCCTGCTTCTGCCCGTACAAGGTGGCGATACGCGCCGGGTCCAGCCGCGCGGCCTTCAGCGCCTTGCGGGTGTCGGCATCGCGCAGCGAGGCGATCTGCCCGCCGGACAGGCTCAGCTCGACGCGGCGCGGCGCCACCGGGCCATCGACGTCGCTGTAACCACGGCTGGCAATGACGAAGCGGCCCCCTTCCTGCTGGTAAGTGGCAGCCGATTTGCCGGTGCCGTCATCGCGGTAGGCGGCGGCGGCCAGCTCGGTCTTCAGCGTGGAGGCATCCATCGCCACGCCCGGCGCCAAGGCCAGGGGGCGCGCATACACGCGGGTCGGAATCTGCCAGCGCAGCTCACCGAACCGCTGGGTGACCTGCTTGTTCAGATAGACCGTATAGGGAATCAGGAAGCCCAGGGACAGCGCGACCGCGGCCATCCCCCAGGTGATCAGCCGACGCCGCCACAGCGGGCCGCGGCTATCGGTGTCGTCGTCGAACTCGTCGGTGTCGTCGGTATCGTAGCGTCGGGGCACGGGCATCTGGAAACAGTGGGCTCGGCGCAGTCTAACGCAGCACACCAGCGTCGGCGGCATCGCCGTGGCGGCCGTTCCGGCGCACTACAGCAAGCGTTATGGCGCCGGCATGGGACCACTGCGACCACGGATCCCGTCCCACAGCCCCCGGAACATGAACCGCAGCCGAATCCAACGGGGCGCAATGAACAGGCCATTGCCAATCAGCTTGAGCACCAGCCGCGGCAGATCCTGGGCCACCCACACCCGCGGCGTACTGGCACGCGGATAGAGCAGCACCCGGTTGCGCATGATGTAGTACAGCCGGAACGGCTTGTGCACCACGACCCCATCGCGCTTGACCCGCGAGGCACGCAGCTGTTCGCCGATGCGGTGGTGCATCTGTGCGTCGCACACGCCATGCAGGGCAAGCCCGGCCGCCTTGGCCCGGAAGCACCAGTCCATGTCGATGTTGTCGATGAACAACGATTCGTCCATGCCACCGACCCGGTCCAGCATCGCCAGCGGAATCAGCGAACCGGAGGTGATCAGGAAATCGCAGGACACGGTCTGCCCCGGCCCGCCGTAGTCCTTGTCATTGAGCGGAAAGCCCATCCGCACGAACGGTGCCGGCCTTCCGCTGCGCGCATCCACGAACTGCGGCCCCACCGCTGCCACCGGCCCGTGCTGCGACAACGTGGCCAGGGCCTGCGCCAGGGTGGCCACCATGCCCGCATCGAGCACGCTGTCCTGGTCCATCAACAGCACATGACCGAAACCCAGCGCGCGCGCGCGTTCAATCGCACGGTTCAGCGCCGCCGCCAGCCCCACGTTGGATGCCGAGGCGACCACGCTGACCGCCTCCCTACCCGACAGTCCGGCGGCGACATCCAGGCCGGGGCTGCCGTTGTCGAACACCACCACATGGCCCACCTGGGGCTGCACGCTGTCCAGCACCTGGGTCAGCAGCTCCGGTTCGGGCGCATAGGTGACGATCACCGCGCAGATGTCTGCTGCAGTGATGGTCGGTTGCCCGCAAATCGGGAGGGACTGACGGGTCGCTGCGGGATCTTGAGAGGTCATACCGGGGAAAAAGGCGGGCGAAACAGCGCCCGCACTATAGCCGACCCACCCAGCCCCGGTTGTGCGCCGCGTTCAGCGTTCCAGCGTGGCTGCGTCGCGCAACCGCGCCTGCAGCGGTTCGATCTCACTGGCCGGCACGCCCAACGCGGCCGCCTGCTCCAGCGCCTCGCGGGCGTAGCGCGCATCGCCGGCTCCCAGGCGCTCGCTGCCGATGGCCAGCCAGCGTCGTCCCAGGCGCCGTCGCGCCTCGCCCAGTTCGTTGTCGTGTGCAGCCAACGCCTGCCAGGCCTGCAGGCAATCGCCGGCTGCGCGCACCCGGTTGCGGCGCAGTTCATCGTCAAAGCACGTCACCAGCACCGGCACCAGTTGATGCGCAGCCGCCCGCACGGCCGGGTCGGCGGGGGCCAGCGCCTGCGCTGCGCGCAATGCATCGTAGGCACTGCGCCCCGGCGGCAGCAGCCAGTCGCCGCGTGCCTGCGCCTGTTCGAAACGCTCCAGCAGTACGCGCAGCTCGCCCTTGGTGCGGGGCGACTGCGGGGCGCGCAGCGCCTGCTGGGCATGCCGGGCCTGCTCGATGGCGGTGCGCGCAGTGGCCAGCGACGGTGCCTGCGGGTCGATTGCCTTCGCCTTGTCCAGCGCCTGGGTGGCCTGCGGGAATCGGAAATCGCCCGCCAGCCGGGTTGCGTGGCGGGCCTGGCGATCGGCCAGTTCGCGCAGCCCGGCCTGGGCGCGCGGGTGGCTGGGTGCGGCAGCTGCGACCTGGCGATAACCCGCCCACGCCGCGTCTGTACGGCCGCGGGCAAGATCGCGGTCGGCGCGCGCCAGCGTCTGCTCCAGCGCGGCATTGAACTGTGCCTCGGTCTGCGGCAGATCCACATGCCCGGGGTCGTAGCGGCGGGCACTGCCGAGCAGGGCTGCCGCCGTGGCCAGCTCACCGCTGGCGCACGCGCTACGTGCCTGCAGCAGCAGGTCGGACAACGCATCTTCGCGCCCTTCCAGCGCGCGCAGCTGGTTGGGCGCCACCGCCAGCACCTGCTGGAACAGGGGCAACGCGCTGTCCGGGCCATCATCCAGGCGCTGTGCCTGCAGCGCCGCCTCGGCGCGCCCCAGCAACACCGCGATGCCGGCGTGGGCGTTGCCCCGCTGCTGCAATTGCTGCGCCAGCTGGTCGGCATCGCGCTGTGGCACCTGCAGTTCACGCGCCAGCGCCAGGGCGCGCCGTGCCGCGTCCAGGTCGCCGGCGTCCAGCGCATCGCGTGCCTGCTGCAGCGCCGCCTGCGCCGTGCGTGCCAAGCCGGTGCGGGCCTGGCTGCGGTCACCGTCCAACGCCAATGCGGCCTGGTACCACTCGCGCGCGCCGCTGCCGTCAGCCGCGCTCAGGCGACCGGCGGCCAGCGCGCGATCGCCCTGGTCCAGCAGTTGTTCGATCTGGGGTTCGTTCCAGAACCAGTTGGCCAGGGGCCGCCGCAGCAGCACCAGTGCCACGAACAGCAGCACGGCCACCAGCAATGCCCAGCGCCACACGCGCCGCGCATGGCGCGCCTGCAGCCACCACCAGCGCCCTTCACGGCGCACCCGGCGCAAGGCGGCGTGCGCAGCGTCCTGCTGGTCGCGATGGGGGCTCATCCGCTGAGCCTAGCCGCTGCCACGTGATGTCAGCCTAGACGCCGGGCTTCGCTGACGCCGGGCAACGCATCCAGTTTGCCCAGCAGCGTGGACAGCTGGCCGTAGTCGCTGACCTTCAGGCGCAGGCGCAGATGCGCGCGCCCGCTGTTGCGCACGTTGTCGCTGTGGATGTCCAGCACGTAGGCATCTTCCTGTGCGATCAGGTTGGTGATGTCCTTGAGCAACCAGCGCCGGTCCACCGCATCGACCACCACGTCCACTTCATAGCCGCCGCCGGCCTGACCCCACTCCACCGGCAGGATCCGCTGCGGACTGGCGGCCGACAACCGCGCCAGCGCGGCGCAGTCGGTGCGGTGCACGGTCACGCCGCGGGTGCGGGTGAGGTAGCCGACGATCGGCTCGCCGGCCACCGGTTGGCAGCAGCGCGCCAGCTGCACCAGCAGGTTGCCCACGCCCTGCACGGTGAACTTGGAGGTGCCCAGGCTGTTGCGGCGCGCGGTCGGGCGCGGCAGCGCCGGGGCGACGGGCTGGCTGGCGGCACGCTCGGCTTCCAGCAGCGCCCGGCTGACCTGGTTGGGACCGGTGTCGCCCAGCGCCACCTGGATGTACAGGTCGTCCACGCTGTCGGCATGGAACTTCTTCGCTGCCACGGCAAGGTCGGCATGCTGCAGGCCGAGCCGCTTCAGTTCACGGTCGAGCAGGTCCCGGCCGGCCTGCACGTTGCGCGCGCGATCCAGCTTGTGGAACCAGCCGCGCACCTTTTCGCGCGAACGGTTGCTGGCCAGGAAGCCGTTGGACGCCAGCAGCCAGTCGCGGCGCGGATCGGCTTCCTTGGAGGTCAGGATTTCCACACGGTCGCCGCTGCGCAGCCGGTAGGTCAGCGGCACGATGCGGCCGTTGACCTTGGCCCCGCGGCAGCGGTGCCCGACCATGGTGTGCACGTGATAGGCGAAGTCCAGCGGGGTGGCGCCCTGCGGCAGATCCATCACCTCGCCCTTGGGGCTGAGCGCGTAGACCCGGTCCTCGGTGAGCTCGGCATCGAGGGCACCGGCCAGTTCGCCGGCGGGGCTGTCCTGGGAATGTTCCAGCAACTGCCGCATCCAGGTGATCTTGCGGTCGAACGCCTTTTCCGCGCCCTTGCTGCCTTCCTTGTAACGCCAGTGCGCGGCCACGCCAAGTTCGGCCTGGGCATGCATGTCGTGGCTGCGGATCTGCACTTCGATGGTGCGCCCGTCCGGGCCGATCACCGCCGTGTGCAGCGAGCGGTAGTCGTTGGCCTTGGGCCGGGCGATGTAATCGTCGAACTCGCTCGGCACCGGCGCCCACAGCGAATGCACCACGCCGAGCGCGGCGTAGCAGGCGGCCACGTCATGCACCATCACCCGCACCGCGCGGATGTCGTACAGCTGCTCGAAGGCGAGCTTCTTCTTCTGCATCTTCCGCCAGATGCTGTAGATATGCTTCGGACGGCCACTGACCTCGGCGTCGATCCCCTGCGCGAGCAGTTCGCGCGACAGCACCTTCTTGACCGTCTCGACGTAGCGTTCGCGCGCCAGCCGGGTCTCGTCCACTTCACGTGCGATGCGCCGGTAGGTATCCGGCTCCAGATGGCGGAACGCCAGGTCTTCCAGCTCCCACTTGAGCTGCCAGATGCCCAACCGGTTGGCCAGCGGCGCATGGATGTCGCGGGTCAGCTGGGCCAGCGCGCGGCGCTCCTCTTCGGGCAGTCGGTCGGCGCCACGCATGCGCGCCAGCTGACGGGCGAGCAGGATCGGCACCACCCGCAGGTCCTGGATGATCGACAGCAGCAGGCGGCGCAGGCCTTCGCTATTGCGCCCGGCATCGCGCCCGGCGTGCAGTGCCCAGACCTGGTCGGCCGCATCCTGGCCGTCCAGCAGGCCGACCACCGCGGGCTTCAGCGCGCCCAGCGGCAGCGTGTCCAGGCCGGCGCGCAACCCGGGCAGGTCGAACAACACCGTGGCCAGCAGCGCGCTTTCATCGGCAGACAACAGCGCCAGCGCATCCAGCGTATCGGCCAGTACCGACCAGCTGGAGTGCATCTGCCCGTCGGCATCGGGCAGCTGCCAGCGCTGCAGCAGCGCCTCGCGCAGGGCGGGCGGCAGCGAGGCCGCCGAGGGTCGGTTCAACAAGGCATCCAGGCCGGGGACAGAAGCGCGGTTCACAGCATCGTGCAGGCAAGACAGAGACCCCTACACTAGCGCCGAGGCCGGTCGCGGACAATCAAAACCACCGCATCGGCCGGCATGTGCTCATGCCGGGCCCGCGCCACCGCCACCCCGCTGGCCCTACACTGCGGCAAACCCAAGGAGATCTGCCATGCGCTTTTCGCGTCTTCGCCTGCTGGCCAGTGCGGCCGTCCTGTTGAGCCTGGCCAGCCCGGCGCTTGCCCAGCGCGTGGTCGAAGGCGACCTGCAGCAGCAGATGTCGCCGGCCGAATTCAAGGCCGCCGGCCTGGACAAGCTCAGCCCGGCCGAACTGACCGCGCTCAATGGCTGGCTGCAGGGCAAGGTGGCGGCAGTGGCCGCCGATACGCGCGAACAGGTGCGCGAACAGGCCCGTGAGGAAGGCCGCCAGGAAGTCATCGTCAAGAACCGCGGCTTCTTCGATTTCGGCAGCAACGAGCCGATCACCAGCACCCTGCAGGGCGAGTTCCGCGGCTTTGGCAAGGCGCGCAGGTTCGTTCTGGCCAATGGCCAGGAGTGGGAGCAGAGCGATGACACCGTGCTCTCCGGCGTGCGCAAGACCAATCCGGCGGTGTCCATCAGCCCCGGCCTTCTGGGCGTCTGGTACCTCCGCGTGGACGGGGTGAACACCCGCGCCAAGGTCCGCCGCACCAAGTAGGCGGGGCATCGACCCGGGCACGGGGCGTTCTCAGAGCTGACGCAATGCGTCCATCCGCTGCGCCAGCTTCTTGGCCGAAATCCCGGTTTTGGCTCCCAGTTCCTGCGCGAACAACGACACCCGCAGTTCCTCCAGGTCCCAGCGCAGCGCCTGCCATTGCGGGCGCTGGCGCAGGCCGCGGCGGTCCGCATCGGCCAGTGCGTCGATGAACGGCCGCAGTTCCAGCATGCGCGCCTGGTCACGCGGCGGATCGCGCTTGGCGCGTTCGCTGCGCAGGATCATCGCGCGCAGGTAGCGCGGATACTGGGCCAGTGCATCGGCCGGGGTATCACGCAGGAACCCGGGGTGCACCAACCCGGCCAGCTGCTGCTCCAGGTCGTCCAGGTTGCCGCGCGCCCAGCCCATCAGCGTGGACTGCAGTGCCGGCTTGAGCTCGGCTACGTGGGCCAGGATGTTCTCGGCCAGCTTCAGGCGCGCCATCGCTTCAGCGAACAATCCCTTGCCGGCCGCATCGCGACGCTGGGCAAAGGCGGCCGGGTCGCGGATGTCGCCCAGGCCATCGGCCAGCACCGCGTTCATGGCGGCATCCACCAGGTCGCCGCGCAGGCGCTCCTGCGACTCGATCGCGGCGTACAGCAGCCCGGTCTTGGGCGGCACCGGCAGCTGCTTGCGTGCCTGCTTGGCCTTGTCGGCCAAGGCAATGTCGAACAGGCGACGCACCCCCTGCGGATGCTGCTCGGCCGCTTCGTTGCGGTCGGCGAAGATCCGCAGCGCAGCACTCTCACCGGTATCCACCAGGGCCGGGTAAGCGGGAACGCCGGCTTCGCCCGGCACCTGCACCGGGATCGGCGTGGCCGGGAAATCGCGCAACCCTTCAACGGCCAGGGCGCGTCCTGCGCGGGCGGCAAAGGCTTCGCCGGCCTGCCCGCCGAAGCGGGCGCGCAAGGCATCCAGATCGCGCGCACTGGCCAGCAGCTTGCCCTGCGCATCGAACAGCCGCAGGTTCATGTGCAGGTGGGTGTCCAGCGCGGCCAGGTCGAAATCGGTGGCGGCCACCTGTGCCCCGGTGGCCCGCGACAGGAACCGCGCCAGCTCACCGCGGATGTCGTCCGCACTCGGGTCGGGGAACGCTTCGGCGAAGGCACGCCCGAAATCCGGCGCCGGCACGTAGTTGCGGCGCATCGCCTTGGGCAGGCTGCGGATCAACGCGGATGCCTTGTCGGCGACGAAGCCCGGGGCCAGCCACGACAGGCGCGCGGCATCGAGCGCGTTGAGCAGGTGCAGCGGCACGTCCAGGCTGACGCCATCGTCGTCGCTGCCCGGCTCGAAACGGTAATGCAGCGCCAGGCGTGCATCGCCCAGCGGCAGGTACTTGGGATAGCGCTCGGCATCGCTGCCTTCGCCGGGCAACAGGTCGGCCAGCGACCAGGCCAGGCC
>NZ_QAIW01000434.1:39832-43485 GCF_003061285.1 Stenotrophomonas sp. HMWF003
CCGCTTCTCCGGCGTCAGGCCCTTCCACCAGGTATCCAGCGCGGTAGCCGAGTGGATCTCCGACGGCACCCGGTCCAGGTACCAGCGCGCCTGCCAGGCTTCGTCGGCGACGATACCGGCGCGGCGCAGCTTGGCCTCTTCCTCGCGCGCCTGTTCGAGCACGGTGAGGTTGTCGGCGATGACGCTGGCGCGGGTGTTGATTTCGCCGGTCACCAGGCCCTGGCGGACGAAGATGTCGTGCGCCTCGCCGGGCGCGATGCGGCCGTAATGCACCGGCTTCTTCGGTGCCAGCACCAGCCCGAACAGGCTGATCTGCTCCGACGCCAGCACCTGGCCCTGCGCACGCGACCAGTGCGGGTCGAAGTGCTTGCGCAGCAGCAGGTGCGGCAGCTCGGCGATCACCCAGTCCGGTTCGATCGCCGCGTTGGTCAGGCCCCAGATCTTCTGCGTGTCCAGCAGGGTGGCGGTGAGCAGCCACGGCGGCGGCCGCTTGGCCAGCACCGAACCGGGGAACGGCAGGAAGCGGCGCTGGCGCGGCGCCAGGAAATCGCCCTTGTCGCTGCGATGGCCGATCTGCGTGGGCAGCCCGGCGATCAGCGCGCGGTGCAGGGTCTGGTAGGCCGCGGCACGCACCTTTTCGCTGAACCCACTGCGCGCCTCACGGCCCCCCACCTCCGGCGCAGCGGCCGCCGCAGGGGTGGCCGGCTCGGACTTGCCTTCGCGGGCCAGACGCGCGGCGCGGTGCTGCTGGCCGCGCGTGGCCTTGGCCTTGGCTTCGTCATCGCGCGCCGGGGCGGGCGCCGACGAACCGGCCAGCAACGGGTCCAGCGCAGTGGCGGCCGCTTCTTCGGTCCAGCCCAGCTCCTCGCACAGCACGCGCAGCTGGCGATGCAGTTCGCGCCATTCGCGCATGCGCAGGAAACCCAGGAAATGCCGCTCGCACCAACCGCGCAGCTTGGACTGGGTGAGGTCCTCGTGGGCCTGGCGATAGCCATCCCACAGGCGCAGCACCCCCACGAATTCCGACCGCCCATCGGCGAACAACGCATGCGCGGTGTCGGCCGCGCCACGCGCTTCCGGCGGGCGCTCGCGCGGGTCCTGGATGCCGAGGAACGAGGCGATCACCAGCATCGGCCGCAGGCAGCCCTGCGCCTGCGCGGCCACCAGCATCCGCGCCAGCTTGACGTCCACCGGCAACCGCGCCATCTGCCGCCCGACCGGGGTCAGCCGGCGCTGGTCGTCCACCGCGCCCAGCTCGCCCAGCTGCTGCCAGCCGTCGGCGATGGCGCGCTCATCGGGCGCTTCCAGGAACGGGAAATCCTCGATCCGGCCCAGGCCCAGCTGCAGCATCCGCAGGATTACCCCGGACAGGCTGGAGCGGCGGATTTCCGGATCGGTGAAGGCATCGCGCGACTGGAAATCAGCCTCCGAGTACAGCCGGTAGCAGATGCCTTCGGACACGCGCCCGCAGCGGCCCTTGCGCTGGTTGGCGCTGGCCTGGGACACCGGCTCGATGTGCAGCCGGTCCAGCTTCTGGCGCGGGCTGTAGCGCTTGACGCGGGCCAGGCCGGGATCCACCACGTAGCGGATACGCGGCACCGTCAGCGAGGTTTCGGCCACGTTGGTGGCCAGCACGATGCGGCGCTTGCTGCCGGGATTGAAGACTTCGTCCTGGTCCTTCACCGACAGCCGCGCATACAGCGGCAGCACTTCGGTTTCACGGTACTTGCGCCGCTCCAGCGCCTGGTGCGCGTCGCGGATCTCGCGTTCGCCGGGGAAGAACATCAGGATGTCGCCGCGCGGATCAATGCGGGTGATCTCGTCCACCGCGGCCACGATGGCCTCGTTGACGGTGCGCTCGCCATCGCGGCCACCGTCTTCATCGCCACCGCCCTCGCCTTCCAGCGGGCGGTAGCGCACCTCCACCGGGAAGGTGCGGCCTTCGACGCTGATCACCGGCGCATCGTTGAAATGCTCGGCAAACCGCGAGGTGTCGATGGTCGCCGAGGTGACGATCAGCTTCAGGTCCGGGCGTTTGTGCAGCAACTGCTTGAGGTAGCCCAGCAGGAAGTCGATGTTGAGGCTGCGCTCATGCGCCTCGTCGACAATGATGGTGTCGTACTGGGACAGATAGCGGTCGCTGCTGATCTCGGCCAGCAGGATGCCGTCGGTCATGAACTTGATGCGGGTGTCGTCACCGACGCGGTCGGTGAAGCGCACCTGGTAGCCCACCACCGTGCCCAGTTCGGATTTCAGCTCCTGCGCGACGCGGGTGGCCACTGCACGTGCGGCAATGCGTCGCGGCTGGGTGCACCCGATCATGCCGGCCACGCCGCGACCGGCGGCCAGGCACAGCTTGGGCAGCTGGGTGGTCTTGCCCGAGCCGGTTTCGCCGGCGATCACCACGACCTGGTGGTCGCGGATCAGGGCGGTGATCCGTTCGGCTTCACGCGCAATCGGCAGGCTGTCGTCCAGACTGATCGACGGCTGGTGCCGGGCGCGGCTTTCGCGCCGCTGCACCGATGCCTGCAGGGCCTGTTCGAACGCGGCGGCCACGCCTGCATCGTTGGGCTTGGACTGGCACCGCGAGAGCAGGCCGAGCAGGCGACCACGGTCGCGGCTCATGCCAGCATCGATCGCGGCACGCTGTTGGCGCAGGCGGGAAGCAGATTGTTTGTCGATAGTGCTCATCAATCGAATCGGTTAGAACTTTGATTACTACTGAAAGGTTAGTCTGATCTATTGTGAAGGCCATCCATTCCACAAGGAGAATCATCCCCATGGCGAAGACCAAGACACCGGTGAAGAAGACCCAGACCGGTAAGCAGAAGCTGGCATCGGCCGCCCCCTCGGCCCCGAACATTGATATCGGGATCAAGGAAGGCGATCGCAAGAAGATTGCCGATGGGCTGGCCTCTTTCCAGGCCGATGCGTTCACGCTCTACCTGAAGACGCACAACTTCCATTGGAATGTCACCGGGTCGATGTTCAACTCGCTGCACACCATGTTCGAGACCCAGTACACCGAGCAGTGGGCAGCCCTGGACGACGTCGCTGAACGTATCCGTGCATTGGGCTTCAATGCCCCGGGCTCCTACCGCGAGTTCGCGGCCCTGACCTCGATCGCCGAGGAGCCGGGCCTGACCGACAGCGCGGACTGGCGTGAGATGGTACGCCAGTTGGTGGCCGCCAACGAGGCGGTGTGCCGGACGGCGCGCAAGGTGCTGGACGTGGCCGACGACGCAGACGACGCACCCACCGAAGATCTGATGACCCAGCGCCTGCAGACGCACGAGAAGTACGCCTGGATGCTTCGGTCGTTGCTGCAGTAAGGCTCGTTAGCGCTTCTGTTATCTGCGCGCGGCGAGGGTTCCACCCCCTTGCCGGGACACGCCGTAAATCCATCCCTGGAGGCTCGTGGGCGCCATCCATGGCGCCCAACGGTCCCGGCAAGGGGGTGGAACCCTCGCCCAGATGGATTCGTGCATCCGGCGGTTGGGAAGAGAGAGAAGCATGCAGAACAGGCGCCCGGTGGCGCCTGTTCTGCGTTTCGGGCCCCCTTTTCAGCGATTTGGGAGAGAAATCTGGCTCTGGCTCTGGCTCTGGCTTCTGCTCTGCCTTTTGCCTTTTGCCCTTGCCTCTGCCTTTTGCCC
>NZ_QAIW01000435.1:0-1955 GCF_003061285.1 Stenotrophomonas sp. HMWF003
CCCATGCCCTTTCCGGCGAATGTCCTCCGGCGTCGGCCTGCGGCCGCCCCCTCCCCCTTTAGTTCGCCTCCAAGGGCATGGGGGCCCAGCGCCCGACCCAACGACACCCGCGCCTGGAAAGGGCCCACGGTTCTGCTGGCCCCGCAGACGGGCGAAGACCCAAAAACTCACCCCACCCGGAACCCCATCGTGGCCTGTACCGCCTGCTGCCAGCCGGCGTACAGCGCCTCGCGCTGGTCCACCGCCATCCGGGGGGTGAAACGCCGGTCCACCGCCCACTGCGCGGCGATCTCGGCCCGGCTGCCCCAGAACCCGGTGGCGAGCCCGGCCAGGTAGGCCGCGCCCAGGGCGGTGGTTTCGGCCACCTGCGGGCGCACCACCGGCACGCCCAGGATGTCGCTCTGGAATTGCGCCATGAAGTCGTTGCCGATCGCACCGCCATCGGCGCGCAGCTCCTTCAGTTCGATCCCGGCATCGGCCTGCATCGCCGCCAGCACGTCGCGGGTCTGGTAGGCCATCGACTCCACGGCGGCGCGGATGAAATGCTCCTTGCGGGTGCCACGGGTGATGCCGAACATCGCCCCGCGCACGTCGCTGCGCCAGTACGGCGCGCCCAGCCCGACAAAGGCCGGCACCAGGTACACCCCGCCGGTGTCGGGCACGCGTTCGGCGTAGGCCTGGCAGTCGCTGGATTTGCCGAACATGCGCAGCCCGTCGCGCAGCCACTGCACCACCGAACCGGCAACGAAGATCGAGCCTTCCAGCGCGTATTCGACCGTGCCGTCGATGCCCCAGGCCAGCGTGGTCAACAGGCCGTTGCGCGACACTACCGCCTTGTCGCCGGTGTTCATCAGCATGAAACAGCCGGTGCCGTAGGTGTTCTTGGCCATGCCGGGCTCGAAGCAGGCCTGGCCGAACAGCGCGGCCTGCTGGTCGCCGGCGATACCGGCGATGGGAATGTGCTGGTCGAAGAAGAACTGCGCCTGGGTGGTGGCATACACCTCGCTGGAGCTGCGCACCTGCGGCAGCATGGCGCGCGGAATGTTGAACACCTGCAGCAGCTGGTCGTCCCAGTCCAGGGTATGGATGTTGAACAGCAGCGTGCGCGCGGCATTGCTGTAGTCGGTCACGTGGGTGGTGCCACCGCTCAGGTTCCACACCAGCCAGCTGTCGATGGTGCCGAACAGCAGCTCGCCGCGCTCGGCGCGGGTCTGGGCACCGTCCACGTGGTCCAGGATCCAGCGGATCTTGGTGGCCGAAAAATATGCGTCGATCAGCAGCCCGGTGCGCGCGCGCACCAGCGCCTCGTGGCCCTCGGCGGCGACCCGTTCGCAGATCGCATGGCTCTGCCGCGACTGCCACACGATGGCATTGTGGATCGGCTGGCCGGTGGCCTTGTCCCACACCACCGTGGTTTCGCGCTGGTTGGTGATGCCGATCGCGGCGATGCTGCGCGGGTCCACCTGCTCGCGGTTGAGCAGTTCGGTCAGCGTGGTGTAAACGCTGGTGAGGATCTCGCGCGGATCGTGTTCCACCCAGCCGGGCTGGGGAAACAGCTGGGTGAATTCGCGCTGCGCACTGCCGACGCTGCGACCGGCACGGTCGAACAGGATCGCCCGCGAACTGGTGGTGCCCTGGTCGATCGCGAGCACGTACTGCTTGTCCATGCGTTGCTCCGTACAACGAATCAAGGGTGGCCCGGCCGGTGGCGTGCCACGGCCAGCGCCCCAGCCTACGCCATCGCCGCCACCCGCTGCGCCAGATACTGCGCCAGTTCGTCGCGTTGCGCCGCGTCCAGGCGCAGGCCCAGCTTGGTGCGGCGCCACAGCAGGTCATCGAGCGTGCGCACCCATTCGTGCGCCACCAGGTAATCGACTTCGCGTGCGTACAGGTCCGCGCCGAACGCGGTGCCCAGCTGCACCGTGCGGGTCGCGTCGCCGAGCACGGCGCTGGCG
>NZ_QAIW01000435.1:1965-5318 GCF_003061285.1 Stenotrophomonas sp. HMWF003
TGCCGTAGCGTCGGGCCAGCGTTGCCAGCAGCGTTTCCGACAGGTCCGGGTACTGCGCCTGCAGTTTCGCCAGCACCACCGGCGCCGCGCCGAGGTCGCCGCCGGGCAAGGGCGCGCCATCGGCGGTCCACGCCGGTTCGCTACGGTCCAGGGCCGCGCCGAGCTGGTCCATGGCTTCTTCGGCCAGGGTGCGATACGTGGTGAGCTTGCCGCCCAGAACGCTCAGCAGCGGCGCCTGGCTGGCGTCCAGTTGCAGGCGGTAATCGCGGGTGACCTTCGCCGCGTCATGGTGGTGGTCGGCCAGCAGCGGCCGCACCCCGCTGTACTGCCAGACCACGTCGGCCGGCTGCACCGGCGTGCGCAACCAGCGGTTGGCCGCCGCGCACAGGTACGCCACCTCGCTGCTGGCGGTTTCCACCTGCGCCGGGTCGCCGTCGTAGTCCACATCGGTGGTGCCGATCAGGGTGAAGTCCTGCTCGAACGGCAGCACGAACACGATGCGCTGGTCCGGCTGCTGCAGCAGGTAGGCGCTGTCGTGCACATACAGGCGGGGCACCACGATGTGGCTGCCCTGGACCAGCCGCAGCCCGATCGGCGCATCCATGCCGGCGCGCTCCAGCAGGTTGCCGGCCCACGGCCCGGTGGCGTTGACCACGGCGCGGGCCCGCAGGCGCTGCACGCTGCCATCGGCGTGGCGTAGTACGGCCCACCAGTGGTCGCGGTGGCGGATCAGCTGTTCGCAGCGGGTGCGCACGTGGATCCGCGCGCCGCGTTCGTGCGCATCCAGTGCGTTGAGCAGGACCAGCCGCGCATCATCCACGCGGGCATCGGAATAGGTGAAGCCCGTGCGGAAGCCCGGTTGCAGCACCGCACCGCGGGGGTCGCTGCGCAGGTCCAGCCGCCGCGAGCGCGGGAACGCGCTGCCGGCGTGGCCCAGGTGGTCGTACAGCCACAGCCCGGCGTGCAGCATCCAGCCCGGCCGCAGGTGCGCGGCATGCGGCAGTACGAAGCGGGTAGGCACCACCAGGTGCGGGGCCAGCCGCTGCAACACGCTGCGCTCGCGCAGCGCCTTGCGGACCAGTCCGAATTCGCCGTACTGCAGGTAGCGCAGGCCGCCGTGGATCAGCTTGGTACTGGCACTGGAGGTGTGTGAGGCCAGGTCGTCCTGTTCGCACAGGCATACCGACCAGCCGCGCCCGGCCGCGTCGCGGGCGATGCCGGCGCCGTTGATGCCGCCCCCCACCACCAGCACGTCGAGCAGGTCCTGTCCGGTTCCGGTGTCGCCCATGCGCGCTCCCCCGTTTCGCGTCCGGGCCAGTATTGCCGGGCGCGGGGCAAGGCGGAATGAAAGGACGGCTGAAACAACAACGGGCCCGCGAGGGGCCCGTTGCGTTACTGCGTGTTGGCTTGCAGGTGCTTAGAAGCGGGCACCGATACCGAAGCCCACGGTCCACGGATCCAGCTTGGCCTTGTCGCCGGTCTTGTCACCGTTGACGGTCAGTTCCGGGCGCGAATGCATGTAGCGGGCATCGGCACGGGCGAACCAGGTGCTGTTGATGTTCATGTCCACGCCCACGGTGCCGATGGCGCCCTTGGCGGTTTCCAGACCGATGTGACCGACGTCGCTGGCCAGGTCTTCATTGCTGAAGTTGGACTCGTAGTAACCGACGCCCACGAACGGACGGAACACGTTGTCGGCCTGGCCGAAGTGGTACTGGCCGCTCAGCGCGATCGGCTGCTGCTCAACGGTGCCCAGGCGCGCACCGTTGGTGCCGCGCACGCGGTGGTCGAACTTGTCGGCTGCGCCCCACAGTTCCACGGCCCAGTTGTCGTTGATGTAGTAGCTGAAGCTGACCGTCGGGGCCGGGCCACCGTCCACCTTGCGCACGCCGTCGATGGGATCGTTCTTGGGCTGCAGCAGCGACACGCCGCCGACCACGGCAAAATGCTTGCCCGAGGCGGTGTCGTCGGTGGTGGTGGTGTCCTGCGCGAATGCGGCCGGTGCAAAGGCCAGTGCGGTCAGGGTTGCCAGGGTCAGGGTGCGGATGGAGCGCATGGGGGAATCTCCTCAGGTATTTTTTTGTTCTTGACCCCGTTGCTTCCGGGGCGAGGCAAACGTAGTCCCCGCAACATGAATCGAATCCGACGCGCGTTAAATTTTAGTTTGTTCCGTTCAGCGAACAGCGGAAAATCCCTGCATTCGCGGGCAATGAGGCCGGCGATGATGTTCATGCACCTGTTGGAGATGTGATGGAAGCAACCACGTGCATCGGCTTTCCCGCGCAGGTATCGCCGCAGTGCCGCGTGCTGGTGCTGGGCTCGATGCCCGGCGTGGCGTCGCTGCAGGCCGCGCAGTACTACGCGCATCCGCGCAATCGGTTCTGGCCGCTGATGCAGCTGTTGTGCGAGGTGGATGCAACGCTTGCCTACCCCGCACGCATCGCTGCCTTGAATGCCGCAGGTGTGGGTCTGTGGGATGTTATCGGGCGCTGCGAGCGACGGGGCAGCCTGGATGCGTCGATCGTGCGCGGAAGCGACGTGCCCAATGCGCTGCCCGCACTGATCGCCGGGTTGCCCGGGCTGCGGGCCATCGCCTGCAACGGTGGCACCGCCTACCAGCTCTTCATGGCCCGCATCGCACCGGCGTTGCCGGCTACCGGGGGCGCGCCGGTGGTCTGGTCGCTGCCGTCCACCAGCCCGGCCAATGCGGCCTGGTCGTTGCCCCGGCTGCAGGCGGCCTGGCAGCCGCTGGCGGACGCGCTGCAGGCGTGAGCGCCTGGCCCGGGCCGGACAATACGGTACCGACTGGAAAATCCTGCTTCGTGCTGTACCAAGCGCAAGCCCGCCAAGGCAGGCCGCTGCAACAGCTTGTCCCGGGACAGGGTCAGCAAAAAATCGTCCAGCCGGTTGGCGCTGCCGCCTCCTGCCCTACAATAGGCGATTCCCTACACCAGATTGCCGGAGTTATCCCCATGGCCGAAATCAAGGAAGCACTTGTCCCCGATATCGGTGACTACAGCGATATCCCGGTAATCGAGGTGCTGGTCGCCGTTGGTGACACCGTCAAGAAGGACCAGGGCCTGGTCACGCTGGAATCGGACAAGGCCACGATGGAAGTGCCGTCCTCGGTGGCAGGCGTGGTCAAGGAGATCAAGGTCAAGATCGGCGACAACCTGTCCGAGGGCAAGGTCGTGGCGCTGATCGAAGTGGCCGAAGGCGAGGCCAAGCCGGCCGCCGCCGCTGCCCCGGCTGCCGCCGCCAAGACCGAAGCCGCCGAAACCGCGACCAAGGTCGAGCCGGTCGCCGCCCCGGCGCAGCCGGACAAGCTGGCCGCCCGCGAGATCGAGCAGGCC
>NZ_QAIW01000435.1:5340-22877 GCF_003061285.1 Stenotrophomonas sp. HMWF003
ATGCCTCCCCGGCGGTGCGCGTGTTCGCCCGCGAACTGGGCGTGGACCTGAACCAGCTGAGCGGCACCGAGAAGGGTGGCCGCATCACCAAGGGCGACGTGCAGAAGTTCGTCAAGTCCGCGCTGACCGGTGGCGTCGCTGCCGGCGGTGGCACCGTGGCGGCCGGTGGTGGCCTGAACCTGCTGCCGTGGCCGAAGGTGGACTTCAGCAAGTTCGGTGAGGTCGAGGTCCAGCCGCTGTCGCGGATCAAGAAGATCTCCGGCGCCAACCTGGCCCGCAACTGGGCCATGATTCCGCACGTCACCCAGTTCGAGCAGGCCGACATCACCGAACTGGAAGCCCTGCGCGTGGCCCTGAACAAGGAAAACGAGAAGGCCGGCATCAAGCTGACCATGCTCGCCTTCCTGGTCAAGGCCAGCGCCGCGGCGCTGAAGAAGTTCCCCGAGTTCAACGCCTCGCTGGATGCCAGCGGCGAGAACCTGACCCTGAAGAAGTACTTCAACATCGGTTTCGCCGCCGATACGCCGAGCGGCCTGGTCGTGCCGGTGATCCGCGACGTGGACAAGAAGGGCGTGGTGCAGATCGCGCAGGAATCGGGTGAGCTGGCCAAGAAGGCGCGCGACGGCAAGCTGGGCCCGGCCGACATGAGCGGCGGCTGCTTCTCGATCAGCTCGCTGGGCGGGATCGGCGGCACCGCGTTCACCCCCATCGTGAATGCACCGGAAGTGGCCATCCTGGGCGTATCCAAGTCGTCGATCCAGCCGGTCTGGAACGGCAAGGAATTCGCCCCGAAGCTGATGCTGCCGCTGTCGCTGAGCTACGACCACCGCGTCATCGACGGTGCGCTGGCCGCCCGCTTCACCACGTACCTGTCGCAGGTGCTGGCCGACATGCGGCGCGTGCTGCTGTGAGGCAAGGCCTGGCGTTGCAGCCGGGCAGGGGCCGTGTGCAGCCGGGCAGCGCCCGGCTCTACGCGGCTGTGCTGCTGGGCATGCTGCCGGCAGCGCAGGCGCTCGCGGCGGACTGCACGTCCGGCCTCGGCCGCGGCTGGCCGCCGGCGGTGGGCAACTATGGCCAGGCCGTGGAAACCCTGTTTGAAGGCAAGGCACAGCCGGCGTTGTCGCTGGTGACCCTGCCCAAGAGCGGGGTCGAAACCGGCGTGGCCTTGCTGCGGGGCACCCAGGAACAGGAATGGACGCTGCGTTACAGCCGCGCCGACAAGCGGGTCTACACCTGGAACAACAGCGCCCGCCAGGGCGGTCTTGAACTGCGCGTGGACCAGGAGCCGGACCAGTACCAGGTCAGCATCCCGGCCGCGCTGGCGCAGCGCCTGGTGCGCAGCTGGCAGGCCGCGCTGGACGCGGCGGTGCCGGCCGACCGCAAGGCCGCGGTGCTGGAGGGCGAGGTGCTGTCCTTCCAGGTGGACGGCCAGCGTTTCAGCGGCCCGCGCCCGGAATGCGGTACCGGCAAGCTGATGATGAAACAGGTGGCGCTGCTGATCGAAGCCAGCGACACCAAGGAAAAGAAGCTCGACCGTCGCTGGAAAGATCTGGACGAGTCGCTCGACGAACTGCAGCAACTGCTCGCCGGCACCACCGGCTGAGTACCAGGAGAACAACAATGGCCGCAATTGAAATCAAGGTTCCCGACATCGGCGATTACAGCGGTGTGCCGGTGATCGAACTGCTGGTTGCCGTGGGCGACACGGTGAAGAAGGACCAGGGTCTGGTCACGCTGGAGTCGGACAAGGCAACGCTGGAAGTGCCCTCGTCGGCCGCCGGCGTGGTCAAGGAAATCAAGGTCAAGCTCGGCGACAACCTGTCCGAAGGCGACGTGGTGCTGCTGCTGGAGGCCGAAGGCGAGGCCGCCGCACCGGCTGCACCGGCCAAGGCCGAGGCACCCAAGGCCGACGTCGCGCCGGCCAGCAAGCCGCCGGTGACGCCGTCGCACCGCGCTCCGGCCGAACCGGCCGCGCCGCAGCCGGCGCTGTCGTCGGGCAAACCGGCCGACATCGAATGCAAAATGGTGGTGCTGGGCGCCGGTCCGGGCGGCTACACCGCCGCGTTCCGCTCGGCCGACCTGGGCGTGGACACGGTGCTCATCGAGCGCTACGCGAGCCTCGGCGGCGTCTGCCTCAACGTGGGCTGCATTCCGTCCAAGGCGCTGCTGCATGCTGCCGCGGTGATCGATGAAGTGGCCCACGCCGGTGAGTTCGGCGTCGAGTTCGGCGCCCCCACGATCACCCTGGACAAGCTGCGCGGCTACAAGGAAAAGGTGGTCACCCAGCTGACCAAGGGCCTGGCCGGCATGGCCAAGCAGCGCAAGGTGCGCACGGTGCAGGGCCTGGCTACGTTCGTGTCGGCCAACGAGCTGGAGATCGTCGGCGACGACGGCAAGACCCAGCTGCTGCGTTTCGAGCAGTGCATCATCGCCGCCGGTTCGCAGGCGGTGAAGCTGCCGAACTTCCCGTGGGACGACAAGCGCGTGATGGATTCCACCGATGCACTGGAGCTGGCCGACGTGCCGGGTTCGCTGCTGGTGGTGGGCGGCGGCATCATCGGCCTGGAAATGGCGACGGTGTATGCGGCCCTCGGTAGCAAGGTCACGGTGGTGGAGTTCATGGACCAGCTGATGCCGGGCGCCGACAAGGACCTGGTGAAGCCGCTGGCCGACCGTCTGAAGAAGCAGGGCGTCGAGGTCCACCTGAAGACCAAGGCGTCGGGCGTGAGCGCCGATGCCAAGGGCATCACGGTGACCTTCGAGGCTGCCGCCGAGGGCGAGACGCCTGCGCTGGCGCAGGGCACGTTCGACCGCGTGCTGGTGGCCGTGGGCCGCTCGCCGAACGGCAAGAAGATCGGTGCCGAGAAGGCCGGCGTGCAGGTGACCGAGCGTGGCTTCATTCCGGTGGACCGCCAGATGCGCACCAACGTGCCGCACATCTTCGCCATCGGCGACATCGTGGGTAACCCGATGCTGGCCCACAAGGCGACGCACGAAGGCAAGCTGGCTGCGGAAGTGGCCTCGGGCGAGAAGAAGGAGTGGGTGGCGCGGGTGATTCCGTCGGTGGCCTACACGAACCCGGAAATCGCCTGGGTGGGCGTGACCGAGACCGAGGCGAAGGCCAAGGGTCTGAAGGTGGGCGTGGCGAAGTTCCCGTGGGCGGCCAGTGGCCGTGCGATCGGTATCGGTCGTACCGAGGGCTTCACCAAGCTGATCTTCGACGAGGAGACGCACCGCATCATCGGTGGCGCGATCGTGGGCGTGCACGCGGGCGATCTGCTGGCCGAGATCGGGCTGGCGATCGAAATGGGCGCGGAGGCCGAGGACATCGGCCACACCATCCACGCGCACCCGACGCTGAGCGAATCGGTGGCAATGGCCGCGGAGATCTACGACGGCACCATCACCGATCTGTACATGCCCAAGAAGCGGTAGTTCACGACCGTTGGTCGTGGCACCTGTTCAACAAAAACCCCGGCAAACGCCGGGGTTTTTTGTTGTTGCGTGGCGCGGGGCGGGGCGGGGCGGTGTCTTCGCCTGCTTTGGTCGCGACCGGATGGGCCCCTTCGTGGTCGGCAGGCCTTTCTGCAAATGTCCCCCGGCGCCGGCCTGCGGCCGTCACCTCCTCCTTTATTTTGCGAAAGACCTGCCGGCCACGAAGGGGCTCGGGCTGAGTTGGCACAAACAAAAAACGCGACAACAGGTTGCCCTGTTGCCGCGCTCGGAGAGAGGTGCTGCGGTTGCTTAGAAGGTGACGCTGATACCGGCCACCGGGCCCTTGAACTCCTGCTTCAGGCCGATGGTGCCGTCGCTGCCCTTCTGGTCCACGTCCAGCTTGAACCAGTCGTAGCCGGCGAACACGCCGAAGTTCTGGGTCAGGCGGTAATCGACGATCGCGTTGGCGCGGGTGAGGTCGCCCTTGTAGTCGTCGAAGTTGCCCCAGCTGGTGTTGAGGTACTGGCCCTGCAGCGTGATCAGCCACTTTTCCGACGGGGTGAAGCTCATGCGGGCGCCCACCACCGGGGCCACACCGTCGGCCTTCTCGTCGAGGAAGCGGCCCTGGTAGAGGTCACCCACGTCGGCATAGGCCTTGGTGCTCACCTTGGCGTACTCGGCACCCAGCTGCAGGCCGAGGTCGAAGGTGTCGGTGTCCACTACGGAGTAGTCGTACACCAGGCTGGCCACCTGGTACTTCAGCTCGCCCTTGACGAAGCTGTCGGCCGGGACCGTCACGCCGCCGTAGGAGATGTCCTGACCCAGCGTCTCGCGGCGGTCCTTGTCGTACTTGAAGTAGTTGAACAGCAGGCGCTGGCGGTTGCTGATGCGGAACATGCCGTCGATGCGCGGCTCCCACTCCTTGCCACCCAGCTTGAAGTCCTCGGAGAAACCCACGTCCTGGCCGGCGACGGTGGTGTTGCCGCGGATCGTGTTGTCGGAATCGATGTTCATCGCGCCCAGGCGCAGGGCGAAGCGATCGTCACCTTCAGCGGCGCTGGCGGTATTGGCGTGGGTCAGTGCCGCCATGGCCAGCGGCAGGGCGAGCAGGGGGAGCATCAGGCGCATCGGTGTGTGTCCTTGCAGTGATTCATTGATGTGGAATCACTCTGCCCAGCGTCGCGTCCACCATTCGTGAACGTATGGTGGACGCAGTGTGTACCGTTCATGCACCGGGCCGTGCCGTCGGTCACATGGATGGCCGCAACGCGCCCCGGAGCGCGTTTAGGAGACCGCCGTTCGGCCCCCGCCGGCGCCTCCGGTCGCGTCAGGGCCGGAAAAAAAGTGGCCCCGGAGAGAGTTCGGGGCCACTTTGGGGTGCCAGACCTGCCACAAGGGCGTCGACGAGGATCGAAATGCGCAGGTCGATGGATCAGACCGGACCCTGCGACGAAAGTTCAATTGGTGCGTCGCAACAGGCGCAGAGCCAGTCAGGCCGGGATTGGACCGCCGGTGGAACGCAAAATCTGTGGCGATGCAGCAACTTGCGGCCATCCGGGATGAACAGGGGGCGGTTGTCTCGCAAATTGTCCCGTTGCTATAATTTGGCGGCTCGACGAGGCGCTTGCTTGCGACCTCGGCCTTTCTACTCAAGATCTTGCAGGACATACGTGTGCTGAACTCCGTTGATTCGGGTCGGCGACTGATGCTGCGCGCAGCGGTTTACCCGCTGGCTGCAGTGGCTGTCCTGGCTCTGGCCTTCCTGCTGCTGGCAGGGACGATGTACGCCCTGGGGGCGCTGGCATCGGGTGTGGCGGTGTCGGCCGGTGGCTGGGTCGCGGCGCGCATGGCGCTGGGTGGCGGGGTGCAGGCGGCTGGATCGGCGATGACCCGCCTGATCCTGGCCGTAGTGGCAAAGTGGGTACTCGTTTTCGGTGTCCTGATGGTGGGGTTCCTGGTCTTCAAGCTGCCTGCATTGGCGCTGCTGGCCGGTATCGCCGTCGGGTTGATGTTCCAGGTCCTGGCTCTGGCCAGGCGCTGATCCTCTTTATTTAACTCAAGGTTCCGGACACATGGCAGGCGAGGCGCTGACACCCACCTCCTACATCCAACATCACCTGCACAACCTGACGTTCCATATGCAGGAAGGTGGTTTCTGGGCGATCCACGTCGACACCATCGTGACTTCGGTCCTGATGGGCCTGTTGATGGTGTTCGGCTTCTGGATGGCAACCCGCAAGGCCACCGCCGGCGTGCCGGGCAAGTGGCAGGCGTTCGTGGAGATCTGCCTGGAGTTCGTTGACCGCCAGGCCAAGGACACCTACCACGGCACCAGCAAGCTGGTGACCCCGATCGCCATCACGATCTTCTTCTGGATCCTCCTGATGAACCTCATCAAGATGATCCCGGCCGACTTCATCGCCCTGCCGCTGGAAGCCCTCGGCGTGCCGTACTGGAAGCCGGTCCCCACCGCCGACGTCAATGCCACCCTGGGCATGTCGATCAGCGTGTTCTTCCTGATGCTGTTCTTCGCGTTGCGTGCCAAGGGCATTGGTGGCTTCACCAAGGAATTCCTGACCGCACCGTTCGGCAAGTGGATGATGCCGTTCAACCTGATCCTCAACATCGTCGAGTGGCTCAGCAAGCCGATCTCGCTGGCGATGCGACTGTTCGGCAACATGTTCGGCGGCGAAATCGTCTTCCTGCTGATCTGGGTGCTGGGCAGCGCGGGTATCGCCGGCGCCATCGCAGGCGGTGCATTCGGCCTGGGCTGGATGCTGTTCCATCTGCTGGTGATTCCGCTGCAGGCCTTCATCTTCATGATGTTGTCCATCGTGTACCTGAGCCTGTCGGAAGACGCTCACTGAGTTTCCGTTTCACCCTTCATCCGTTTGTTTCTAAACCCTTAGCTATTCAAAGTTCCAGGAGAAAACCATGTACCTCGCCGTCCTGACCAACCTCGCCCAAGTCCAGAGCTCCACCGTCCTCGCCGTCGGCATCATGATCGGCCTGGCCGCGCTGGGCGCCGGTCTCGGTCTGGCCATCATGTCCGGTAAGTTCCTGGAATCGGCTGCCCGCCAGCCGGAACTGATTCCGGTCCTGCAGGTCCGCATGTTCATCACCGCCGGCCTGATCGACGCCGCGTTCATCATCTCGGTCGCCGTCGGCCTGCTGCTGGCCTTCGCCAACCCGACCATCGGCGAGTTCGTTGCCCGTCTGCCGGCTGTTGCAGGCTGATCCAGCGAAAGCGAAACGATCAGGCGCCGCGTGCGCCTGATCGCGGATGAAGGAAAGGCTGCGCCGCCTCGGGCGGCGCAACCACCCCATCACCCCAGATTGAGCGAACCCCATGGAAATCGGTTTTACCCTCGTTGCCCAGGCACTGGCGTTCGCCGGTCTGATCTGGATCATCGCGACCAAGATCTGGCCGCCGTTGATGAATGCCATCGAAGAGCGCCAGCAGAAGATCGCTGAAGGCCTCGCCGCTGCCGACCGCAGCCAGAAGGATCTGGCCCAGGCGCAGGAAAAGGTCAACGAAGCACTGAAGGATGCACGCGGCAAGGCCAACGAGATCATCGACCAGGCCCACGCGCGCGCCAACCAGATCGTTGAAGCCGCCAAGAATGAAGCCATCGCCGAAGCGAACCGCCAGAAAGACCTGGCCCACGCTGAAATCGAGGCTGCCGCCAACCGTGCCCGTGAAGATCTGCGCAAGCAGGTGTCCGCCCTGGCCGTGAGCGGTGCCGAAAAGCTGCTCAAGCGCGAAATCGACGCCAACGCCCACAAGGCGCTGCTCGACGAGCTGGCATCGGAGATCTGATCGATGAGCCAGGCCCTCACGCTTGCACGCCCGTATGCCCGCGCCGCGTTCGCGACCGCGCGCGACGAAGGCACGTTCGCGCCGTGGTCGGACGCGCTTGCGTTCTCCGCCCATGTAGCCGCCGACCCACGCGTGGCGGCCTTGCTGTCGAACCCGGAACTGGACCGCGGCGATGCCGTCGCGTTGCTGGTGCCGGAATCGTCCAGCGAGACCTTCGGTCGCTTCCTGGCCATCCTGGCCGAAGCGCACCGTCTGCCGCTGCTGCCGGAAATCGCCGGCATGTACGACCAGCTGCGCGCCGACGCCGAACACGTGGTCAAGGCCACCGTGACCTCGGCCACGGAACTGTCCGCCGCTGAACTGGACGCCATCAAGGCCGCGCTGCGCAAGCGCTTCGGCCGTGAAGTGGACGTCTCGACCGCAGTCGATGCTTCGTTGATCGGCGGTGCCGTCATCGACGCCGGCGACGTGGTCATCGATGGCTCGCTCAAGGGCAAGCTGTCGCGCCTGCAGACCGCGCTCGCTAACTGAATTCATTTAACGTCCGGCGTGATCGCCGGCACTAGGACTTGACGATGGCAACCACGCTCAACCCCTCCGAAATCAGCGAACTGATCAAGAACCGCATCGAGAAGGTCAAGCTGGCCGCGGAATCGCGCAACGAAGGCACCGTGACCAGCGTGTCCGACGGCATCGTGCGCATCTTCGGTCTGGCCGACGTGATGCAGGGCGAAATGATCGAACTGCCGAACAACACCTTCGCCCTGGCCCTGAACCTGGAGCGCGACTCGGTCGGCGCCGTGGTCCTGGGTGGCTATGAGCACCTGCGCGAAGGCGACGTCGCCAAGACCACCGGTCGCATCCTGGAAGTGCCGGTCGGTCCGGAAATGCTCGGCCGCGTGGTCAACGCGCTGGGCGAGCCGATCGACGGCAAGGGCCCGATCGCTGCACAGGCCACCGCGCCGGTGGAGCGCGTTGCCCCGGGCGTGATCTGGCGCAAGTCGGTCGACCAGCCGGTGCAGACCGGTTACAAGTCGGTCGACTCCATGATCCCGATCGGCCGCGGCCAGCGCGAGCTGGTCATCGGTGACCGCCAGACCGGCAAGACCGCCCTGGCCATCGATGCGGTGATCAACCAGAAGAGCACCGGCATCAAGTGCGTGTACGTCGCGATCGGCCAGAAGGCTTCGACCGTGGCCAACATCGTGCGCAAGCTGGAAGAGAACGGCGCCCTGGCGCACACCGTCGTGGTGGCTGCGACCGCGTCCGAATCGGCCGCGATGCAGTACATCAGCGCCTACTCGGGCTGCACCATGGGTGAGTACTTCATGGACCGCGGCGAAGACGCGCTGATCGTGTACGACGATCTGTCCAAGCAGGCCGTGGCCTACCGCCAGATCTCGCTGCTGCTGAAGCGTCCGCCGGGCCGCGAAGCCTACCCGGGTGACGTGTTCTACCTGCACTCCCGCCTGCTCGAGCGCGCTGCCCGCGTGTCCGAAGAGTATGTGGAAAAGTTCACCAACGGCGCCGTCAAGGGCAAGACCGGTTCGCTCACCGCGCTGCCGATCATCGAAACCCAGGCCGGTGACGTCTCGGCCTTCGTGCCGACCAACGTGATCTCGATCACCGACGGCCAGATCTTCCTGGAAACCGATCTGTTCAACTCGGGCATCCGCCCGGCCGTGAACGCCGGTATCTCGGTGTCGCGCGTTGGTGGTGCGGCCCAGACCAAGATCATCAAGAAGCTGTCCGGCGGCATCCGTATCTCGCTGGCCCAGTACCGCGAGCTGGCTGCGTTCGCGCAGTTCGCCTCGGACCTGGACGAAGCCACCCGCAAGCAGCTCGAGCGCGGTCAGCGCGTCACCGAGCTGATGAAGCAGAAGCAGTACGCCCCGATGTCGATCGCCAACCAGGCGCTGACCATCTACGCCGTCAACGAGGGTTACCTCGACGACGTGCCGGTCAACAAGCTGCTGGCGCTGGAAGAGGGCCTGCACGCCCACTTCGCCAACACCCAGGGCGAGCTGATCAGCAAGATCAACGCCACCGGCGGTTGGGACAACGACATCGAAGCGGCCTTCAAGAAGGGCATCGCCGAGTTCAAGACCACCGGCAGCTGGTAAGCCGCATGTGGGGCGGGGCCTGACGGCCTCGCGTCACCGTTGAATGGCAGCGGGGCAGAGCCCCGCTATACGGGAAGAAGAGATGGCAAGCGGACGCGAAATCAAAACCAAGATCAAGAGCGTGCAGAACACCCGCAAGGTGACGCGCGCGCTCGAAATGGTCTCGGCCTCCAAAATCCGCAAGGCGCAGGAGCGGATGAAGACGTCGCGTCCGTATGCGCAGGCGATGAAGCAGGTGATCGGTCACCTGGCCCAGGCCAGCACCGATTACCAGCATCCGTTCCTGGTCCAGCGCGACGAGGTCAAGCGGGTCGGTTACATCGTGATCTCCTCCGACCGCGGCCTGGCTGGCGGCCTGAACAACAACCTGTTCCGCAAGATGCTGGGCGAAGTCCGCCAGTACCAGGACAAGGGTGCCGAGATCGACGTGGTGACGGTGGGCCAGAAGGCCTCGACCTTCTTCCGCCGCATCAAGGTCAACATGGTCGGCAGCGTCACCCACATGGGCGACGTGCCGCACCTGGAACAGCTGATCGGCGTGATCAAGGTCATGCTCGACGCCTTCACCGAAGGCAAGGTCGACCGCGTGTACCTGGTCTACAACCGCTTCATCAACACGATGACGCAGAAGGCCAGCTTCGACCAGCTGCTGCCGTTGCCGGCCGCTGAGAAGCAGGTCGCGCACCACGACTGGGACTACCTGTACGAACCCGACGCCGCGACCGTGCTGGAGCACGTGATGACGCGTTACGTCGAGTCGCTGGTGTACCAGGCGGTTCTGGAAAACGTCGCGTCCGAGCATGCAGCCCGCATGGTCGCGATGAAGTCGGCAAGCGACAACGCGAACAAGCTGATCGGAACCCTGCAGCTGGTCTACAACAAGGCCCGCCAGGCAGCGATCACCCAGGAAATTTCCGAAATCGTCGGCGGCGCGGCAGCAGTCTGACGCGCACAGTCAAAGCACACATTAGAGGATTGCAGCAATGAGTCAGGGCAAGATCGTTCAGATCATCGGCGCCGTCGTCGACGTCGAATTCCCCCGCGAGTCGGTGCCGAAGGTGTACCACGCGCTGAAGGTGGACAACACCGAAATCACGCTGGAAGTGCAGCAGCAGCTGGGCGACGGCGTGGTCCGTTGCATCGCGCTGGGCTCCACCGACGGCCTGAAGCGCAACCTGGTCGCCACCAACACCGAACGCGCCATCTCGGTGCCGGTCGGTGCAGGGACCCTGGGCCGCATCATGGACGTGCTGGGCCGTCCGATCGACGAAGCCGGTCCGGTGACCGCCAGCGACACGTGGGAAATCCACCGTGACGCGCCGTCGTACGAAGACCAGTCCCCGGCCACCGAGCTGCTGGAAACCGGCATCAAGGTCATCGACCTGATGTGCCCGTTCGCCAAGGGCGGCAAGGTCGGCCTGTTCGGCGGCGCCGGCGTCGGCAAGACCGTCAACATGATGGAACTGATCAACAACATCGCCAAGGCGCACAGCGGTCTGTCCGTGTTCGCCGGCGTGGGTGAGCGTACCCGTGAGGGCAACGACTTCTACCACGAGATGAAGGACTCCAACGTCCTGGACAAGGTCGCGATGGTGTACGGCCAGATGAACGAGCCGCCGGGCAACCGCCTGCGCGTCGCGCTGACCGGCCTGACCATGGCCGAGTACTTCCGCGACGAGAAGGACGAAAACGGCAAGGGCAAGGACGTGCTGCTGTTCGTCGACAACATCTACCGCTACACCCTGGCCGGTACCGAAGTGTCGGCACTGCTGGGTCGTATGCCGTCGGCGGTGGGTTACCAGCCGACCCTGGCCGAAGAAATGGGCGTCCTGCAGGAGCGCATCACCTCGACCAAGAATGGCTCGATCACCTCGATCCAGGCCGTGTACGTGCCCGCCGATGACTTGACCGATCCGTCGCCGGCCACCACCTTCGCCCACCTGGATTCGACCGTGACCCTGTCGCGTTCGATCGCCTCGCTGGGTATCTACCCGGCCGTGGATCCGCTGGATTCGACCAGCCGCCAGATGGACCCGCTGGTCATCGGCAACGAACATTACGACACCGCCCAGCGCGTCCAGCAGACCTTGCAGAAGTACAAGGAACTGAAGGACATCATCGCCATCCTGGGCATGGACGAACTGTCCGAAGAAGACAAGCAGGCCGTGACCCGCGCCCGCAAGATCGAGCGCTTCTTCAGCCAGCCGTTCCACGTGGCCGAAGTGTTCACCGGTTCGCCGGGCAAGTACGTGACCCTGAAGGACACCATCCGTGGCTTCAAGGCCATCGTCGATGGCGAGTACGACCACCTGCCGGAGCAGGCGTTCTACATGGTCGGCAGCATCGAAGAAGCGGTCGAGAAGGCCAAGAAGATGGCCGAGAAGGCCTGATGCGGCGGGGACGGGCACACGCCCGTCCCGACCGTGACACGGGGTGGGCATCTGCCCACCGCTGCGGAATCCCTGCGGTGGGTCACACCCGCCCCCTAGCGAAGAGAGTTACATGAGCACCATCCGTTGCGACATCGTCAGCGCCGAGCAGGAAATCTTCCGTGGTGAAGCGACCCTGGTAGTGGCCACCGGCGAGCTGGGCGAGCTGGGCATCGCGCCCAAGCATGCCCCGCTGATCACCCGCCTGAAGCCGGGCAAGGTGGTGGTGACCACGCCGAACGGCGAGCAGCTCGACTTCGCCATTTCCGGCGGCATCCTCGAGGTGCAGCCGCAGGTGGTGACCGTGCTGGCCGACACCGCGATCCGTGCCCAGGACATCGACGAAGCGTCGGTGCGCAAGGCCAAGGAAGAAGCCGAACGCGTGCTGGCCAACCGTGGCGAAGCCATGGACGTCGCCGAAGCCCAGCAGAAGCTTGCTGAAGCGGTGGTCCAGCTGCAGGCGCTGGAGCGCCTGCGCAAGACGCTCAAGCACTGAGCAGTCCGCCTGCTGTTGTTCGACCGCGCCGGCCTTGTGCCGGCGTTGTCGTATCTGGGCCACCCTGGAGGGCGATGGTCTGGACTGTGATCGACCCGGCATCCCCGCGCGGGCAGGGCGGGCAGAATCGGCGGCATCCGTTGCCCGAGTCCTGATGATGAATCCTGCACGCGCCCTCTTTGTCATTGCGTTCATTTGCAGCCTGATGCTGCCTGCCCGCGTATCCGCTCTCGCGCCTTTGGACAGCTTGGGCGTGTGGGTACGACTGGTTGCGGCGCGCAATGCAATTGCCCACGACGTGGCGGCCTACAAGTTTGTTGCCGGACGCCCGATCGAAGACCCGCAGCGCGAGGCCGCCGTGCTCGCCGAAAAGCGCGACCGCGCCTTGGAGCGGGGACTGGACCCGGATGCGGTGGTGCACACCTACCGTCAACTGATCGAGGCCAACAAGTTGCTGCAGCACGGTGATCTTCAGCGTTTCCTGGTCGGCAGGACACCCTCGCCACCGCCACCGCTGGACGCCATCCGCGAACGCATCGATACCCTCGATGCGCGCCTGCTCTCGCGCTGGGCGCAGTTGGACGATGTGCGGGCCGCCCCGGACTGCCCGCGTCAGCTGGCGCGGGCCATCGCCCTGCAGGGCACGCGGACCTCGCCGCTGGATGAGGCCACGCGCATCGCCCTGGTGCGGGCCACGCTGGGCTTCTGTCCGCATGACGGGGTGCCAACCGCAGGGACCCCCGGTGCGGCGCAGAATGACGCCGCCGGGCATTGATGCTAGAAGTGCACCTGCCCGACATGCACCCGGACGTGCGCGGCTGGAGACTGTCATGCAGGCATCCGAAACCCCTGACCGTTCAATCAAGGAATGACCATGTTCAAGAACGCATTGATTCTCGCGGTGGCCCTCACCGGCCTGGTGGCGTGTGGCAAGAAGGACGACACTGCCGCGTCTGCCACCCCGACCCCGGCGGCGGCTGCACCGACCACCGCTGCACCGGCAGCCGCCGCCGGCATCGGCGCGGGCCTGCCGCAGGCCTGCGAGGCCTACCTGACCCGCGCCAAGGCCTGCTTCGACAAGTCCAACCCGCAGACGGCGGCCGCCTTCCAGCAGGGCGTGGACCAGGCCAAGGCCCAGTGGGCCACCATGCAGGACAAGACCGCGCTGGAGACCGGCTGTAAGCAGGCCAACGACCAGTTCGCCCAGGTGGTCAGCGCGCTGAAGTGCGAATAAGGTGATCCCGGCCGGGCACCGCACCGGTGCCCGGTTCCTGCGCCGGCCGCTCAGCGATAGACGAAGCGTCGCATCAGCAGGAACGACACGGCGGCCAGGCCGCCTTCGACGACCGGCTTGGCCAGCCAGGCATAGGCCAGGCCAAGCTGCTGTGCTGCTGTGCTCACCAGCAGCGTACTGACGGCGGTCAACAGCAGCCACAGCGCCAGGAACCGCGCGAAACGCGCCCAGCCGAGGCGGTGGTCGCCTTCGGCGGCAAAGGTGTAGCGCCCGTTGAGCCAGAACCCCAGCAGCATCCCGCACACCCGGCCCAGCACGTTGGCCGGCACGGTGGGCACGCCCAGTGCCGTGGCACCGACGAACACCGCCCAGTCCACCACCAGCTGCACCAGGCCGATCAGGATGAAGCGGGTGCCTTGGCGGATCAGGCTCACAGGATGGCGATACCGGTGCGGAAACGCAGCATGTTAACTGTCTGCGTTCTAGAATCGCAGCCACTACCGCCCACACACGCTGCCCCATGACCCAAGCCCTGCACGTCATCATCCTCGCCGCCGGCGCTGGCAAGCGCATGAAATCCGACCTGCCCAAGGTGCTGCAGCCGATTGCCGGCCGCCCGATGCTGGCCCATGTGATCGATGCCGCCCGCGAGCTGCAGCCCGCGGCCATCCATGTGGTGTACGGCCACGGTGGCGATGCGGTGCGCGCGGCATTCGCCAGCCAGACCGACCTGGTCTGGGCCGAACAGCGCGAACAGCTGGGCACCGGTCACGCGGTGCAGCAGGCCATGCCGAACGTGCCTGACGCGGCCACGGTGCTGGTGCTGTATGGCGACGTGCCGATGATCCGCACCGACACGCTGCGCCACCTGCTGGCCCAGCCCGGCCGGCTGGCGGTGCTGGTGGCCGAAGTGGCCAACCCCACCGGCTACGGTCGCATCGTGCGCAATGCCGAGGGGCGGGTCGCGGCGATCGTGGGGCAGAAGGACGCCAGCGACGAGCAGCTGTCCATCCGCACCATCAACACCGGCATCATCACCGCCGAGTCCACGGCGTTGCGCACCTGGTTGTCGCAGCTGTCCAATGCCAACGCGCAGGGCGAGTACTACCTGACCGACGTGTTCGCCGCCGCCGCGCATGACTACACCCCGGCCGACATGGCGTTCGTCGAGGACGCGCAGGAAGCCGAAGGTGCCAACGACCCGTGGCAGCTTGCACAGCTGGAACGCGCGTGGCAGCTGCGCGCGGTGCGGGCGCTGTGCACGCAGGGCGCGCGGGTGCTGGACCCGGCGCGCCTGGACATCCGCGGCACGGTCAGCGTGGGGCGCGATGTGCAGATCGACGTCAACGTGATCCTGGAAGGCCGGGTCGAACTCGGCGACGGCGTGAGCATCGGGCCGTTCACCCGGCTCAAGGATGTGTCGCTGGCCGCAGGCACCGTGGTCAAGGCGCACTGCGACCTGGACGGCGTGGTCAGCGAAGGCGCGGCGGACATCGGGCCGTTCGCACGCCTGCGCCCGGGCACGGTGCTGGCGGCCGGCAGCCACGTCGGCAACTTCGTGGAAACCAAGAAGGTCACGCTGGGGCCGGGCAGCAAGGCCAACCACCTCACCTACCTGGGCGATGCGGTGATCGGGGCCAAGGTCAACATCGGTGCAGGCACCATCACCTGCAACTACGACGGGGTGAACAAGTCGCAGACCACCATCGGCGATAACGCCTTCATCGGCTCCAACAGCGCGCTGGTGGCCCCGGTGGTGATCGGCGCAGGCGCCACCATCGCCGCCGGCTCGGTCATCACCCGCACCGCCCCCGAGGGCAAACTGACCCTGGCGCGCGCCCGCCAGGAAACCATCGACGGCTGGAAGCGCCCCACCAAGCGCTAAGCCCGGCGTAGCGCCGGGCTCTGCCCGGCAACCCAGCGATCCCGTAATGCCGGGCTCTGCCCGGCAACCCAGCGATCCCGTAATGCCGGGCTCTGCCCGGCAACCCAGCGATCCCGTAATGCCGGGCTCTGCCCGGCAACCCGATCAAACGGGCAAAAAGATCGCCACGCACAACCCGCCTTCGCGGCGGTTCTGCAGCGAAATCCGGCCGCCGTGCGCTTCCACGATTTCCCGGGTAAGCGCCAGGCCCAACCCGGTGCCGTTGCGCTTGGTCGAATAGAACGGCATCAACGCGTTCTGCAGCACGGCTTCATTCATGCCCTTGCCGCGGTCAAGCACCTCCAGGCGCAGCCACTGCGGCAGGCGGGTCAGGCGCACCTCGACATCGTCATTGGGTGGCTCGGCATCGCCGCCGGCTTCATGCGCGTTCTTGAGCAGGTTCAGCAGCGCCTGGCCGAGCTGGGCAATATCCACCCGGCTGTGCAGGTCGTCGCCGATGCCCTGCATGCGGAACGGAATCTGGTGCTGCAGGCTGGTCAGGAACTGGATCCACTGCACGTTCTGCAACTGCGGCTGCGGCAGCTTGGCAAAGCGCGCATAGCCGCGGATGAAGCCCTCCAGGTGGCGCGCACGCTCCTCGATGGTGGCGAACACTTCTTCCAGCCGCTCGGTCTTGCCCCGCCGCACCAGTTCGCCGCCGGAATGCGCCAGCGAGGCGATCGGCGCCAGGGAGTTGTTGAGCTCGTGGCTGATCACCCGGATCACCTTCTTCCAGGTCTGCACTTCCTGGCGGCGCAGCTCGGCGGTGAGCAGGCGGATCAGCAGCAGGTCGTGCGGGCGGCCGTTGAGGTGGAAGTTGCGCCGCGACAGGTGGTACACCTGCTCGTCTTCTTCATCGTCGCTGTCGCCCTCGCGCACCGCGAACAGGCTGTCGCCGCCGCGCACGATGGCATCGCGCAGCTCCACCGGCATGGTTTCCAGCACGTCCTGCATGCGCTGGCCTTCCAGCTTCCAGCCGTTGTGCAGCAGCTTGCGTGCGGCCAGGTTGGAGAACACCACGCGCTGGATGCCGTCACCGCCGTTGGCCAGCAGCAGCATCGACACCGGCGTGTTCTGCACCATGGTGTCCAGCAGCAGTTCCCGCTGCACCAGCCCCTGGCGCTGTTCGCGCAGCACGTCGCCGAGTTCGCGATGCGCCTGCACCAGGTCGCCCAGTTCGTCGTTACCCGGCCAGTACACCGAGAAATTGTATTCGCCGTCGCGGTAGCTGCTGGTGGTGCCCGACAACGCACGCAGCAGCGAACGCACCGGCGCGGTGGCGCGGCGCAGGCTGAACCACATCACCGACAGCAGCACGATGATCGACACCACGCTGACCGCCCAACCATGGTCCAGCCAGAACGCCAGGTACCAGGGAAAGGCAGCGGCCAGCGCCAGCACCGGCAGCAGGCGCAGGAACAGCCGGAAGGTGAAGGAGCGGCGTGTCATTCGCGCGGGATGCCGTGGCGATCCATGCGCCGGTACAGCGCCTGGCGGCTCAGGCCCAGCTCGGCGGCCGCCTGGGCGATGATGCCGTGGTTGTGCGCCAGCGCCGCTTCGATCCGGCTGCGATCCGGATCGGCGCTGGGCGCGGTCGGGCGCGCCGCGACCGGCGCCCGCGGCAGGTTGAGGTCGCCCACGTCGATGCGGGTGCCCTGGGCCAGCAGTTCGGCGCGCTGGATGACGTTGCGCAGCTCGCGCACGTTGCCCGGCCACGGGTGGCGCTGCAGTGCCGTGGCGGCCGCACTGGAGAGCGCCTTGTCGCCACTGAGGAACCGTTCGGCCAGCGGCAGGATGTCGCCCGGGCGCTCGGCCAGCGGCGGCAGCGCCAGTTCAACGGTGTTGAGCCGGTAGTACAGGTCTTCGCGGAAGCTGCCGTCGCGGATCATCGCGGGCAGGTCGGCATTGGTGGCACTGACCACGCGCACCTTGACCTGGCGTTCGCGGTTGGAGCCCAGGCGTTCGAAACGCCCGGTTTCCAGCACGCGCAGCAGTTTCATCTGCCCGCCCAGCGACAGGTTGCCGATCTCGTCCAGGAACAGCGTGCCGCCATCGGCGGCTTCGAACTTGCCTTCG
>NZ_QAIW01000435.1:22906-23718 GCF_003061285.1 Stenotrophomonas sp. HMWF003
CCAGCGAATTGGCTTGGATGATCTCGGCGATCTTTTCCTTGCCGGCGCCGTTGGGACCGGTGATCAGCACCGGCAGCGCCGAGCGTGCCACCTGGCAGGCCAGGTTCACCACCCGCTCGCTGGCCGGATCGGCGACTACCGCGCCGCGCAGATCATAGCGTGCTTCCAGCGCCGTGCGGTCGCGCTGCTCGCGGTCGCGCCGGCGGTCCAGTTCGCGCCGCGTTTCGGACAGCTCCAGCAGGTTGTTCACCGTGACCAGCAGCTTGCGGTCGTCCCACGGTTTGGCCAGGTAGTCGGCCGCGCCGGCACGCACCAGGTCCACCGCGCTGCTGAGGTGGGTCCAGGCGGTCAGCAGGATCACCGGCAGGTCGGGGTGGCGGGCGCGGATCTGCTGGAACAGCGCTTCGCCTTCCTCGCCGGAGGTGGTGTCTTCGGTGAAGTTCATGTCCTGGATCACCAGGTCCACCGGCTGTTGCGCCAGCAGCGCCAGCCCGGCTTCGGGCGACAGCGCATGCAGCGCGTCGATATCGTGCAGCGAGAACAGCACTTCCAGTGCGGTGCCGACGCTGGCGTTGTCATCAATGATCAGGATCGAAGGCATGCGTCGACAGGGAACCGGGAGAAGGACAGAGAGTACCGGAGCACGGCGCCGGCGGGCAGGGCCGCCGGGCGCCGTCCTGGCTACCGCCGCGGTGGCGGCAGCGGCGGTGCAGGCGGCGGCGGGGGCAGCACCCCGCGCCACGCGGCAGTGCCTACCTGCACGGTCTGCTCGCGGCCATCGCGCTGCACGGTGACCGGCACCGTGCCCGGGC
>NZ_QAIW01000435.1:23728-31813 GCF_003061285.1 Stenotrophomonas sp. HMWF003
CTGCGCACCGGCTGCGTGCCCACCCGCAGCACGCGGTCGCCGGCACGCACGCCGAAGTGCCCGGTGGGCGTGGCGTTGCGCACGCGCACAACGCCTTGTTCGGCATCCAGGGCCAGGTGATGGCCGTCTTCGCGCCAGTCCAGGCGCGCCGACTCGCGGTGGGTGGCCGACAGCGCCGGGGCGCTGGCCAGCAGCAGGCACAGTGCCAGGGGAGTGGTATGCAGGCGCATGTGTCAGGCACTCCGGGTGGCGATGGCCGGCGCCACGGCGGCGGCGCGACGGGCCGGGCCGAACACCGCGATCTGGCCCAGCAGCCACAGCAGCACCGCGCCGATCGGCAGGTAGCTGATCGGCATGCGCGGCAGCTCGTAGGTGTTCATCAGCCACAGGTTGATGGTGTAGGCCATCAGCATGCCCAGCACGATGCCCACCGTGGCCAGCAGGAAGTTCTCGGTCTGGAAGTAGCGCAGGATCTGCCCGCGCGTGGCGCCCAGTGCACGGCGGATGCCGATCTGCTTGGTGCGCTGCTGCACCCAGAAGCTGGCCAGACCGACAATGCCCAGCGCGGTGACCACCAGCAGGGCCACGCACACGGTGATCAGCAGGCCGACCATCGCGCGGTCATTGGCGAAGTACTTGTTGCGGGTCTCCTCGTAGGTGACCTTGGCCCGCACCAGACGGCTGGAATCCACCCGTTCCAGTGCGGCCACGGCGGCCTTGAGCACTTCATCGCGGCGCGACGGGTCGGTGACCCGGATCAGGTAGAAGCCCATGTCGTAGGACATGCGGACCGGCAGCAGCATCGAGTGCTGCGTGTTGCCCTCGACCCGGCTGGGGCGGCCCAGCACCTTGACCACGCCGGTCACGCGCAGCGGCATGCGGCCGCTGTACACCGTCTTGCCCAGCGCATCGCCGTCGGGGAAGAGCTTGTCGGCGGCGGACTTGGTCAGGATCACCGAACTGCCCTTGGTTTCAGATTCGGGGTCGCTGGCGACCTCGTCGTACTCGCGGTACTCGCCGGGCTGGAAGTCGCTGCCGGCGATCAACTCGACGCCCAGCGTGTCCAACGTACCTTCGCGGGCGAAGAACTGGGCCGCGTTCAAGGTGGGCCGCTCCTGGTCGGGAACACGCGACAGGCTGGTGTTCCAGGAGTTGCGACGGAACGGCAGCTGGTTGATCGCCACCGCGCTTTTCACCCCGGGAAGTCCGCGCAGCGCGGCCAGGTCTTCGCGGGTACGGGCTTCAACGTTGACCTGCTTGCCGATGCCGCCGAGACGCACTTCCACCAGTTCGTTCTCGGCGATGCCGCTGGGCTGGCTGATGGTGTCGATGCGCTGCCCGATCAGGAACAGCGCGTTGCAGACGATGGCGCAGGTGAGCGCGATCTCCAGCACGATCAACGCTGCGGCCGTCTTGTGCCGGCGCAGGGTGGACAGGATGGGACGGATATCCATGATGTGCTCCGGTGCCTTACTGCGATTTGAGTTGGATGGCGGGCGCAACCTGCATGGCGCGCAGCGCGGGCAGGAAGCCGGCCAGCAGGCTGGCCACCAGGGTCAGGCCGAAGGTGAGCAACAGCATCTGCCCGTCCAGCGTGGCCAGCTTGGCGTACTCCACCGGCTGCTGGCGGACCGCATACAGGCCGACCAGCGCCAGGCCGAGTCCCAGCACGCCACCGGCCAGGCCGACGGTGCCGGCTTCCACCAACGACTGCAGGAAGATCTGTCCGCGGCTGGCACCCAGTGCACGGCGCACGCCGATCTCGCCACTGCGACGCAGGAACTTGGCCAGCAGCAGGCCCACGGTGTTGATCAGGCAGACCAGCAGGAAGCCCATCGCCAGCCACAGCTGCAGGCGCACATCGCTGGGCACCACCTGCTTGTAGTCCAGCCACTCCATGACATTGCGCAGCCGCACGTTGGCCGGCCGCTGGAAACGACCGGCCGCCTTCTGCTGGGCCGAGTAGTTCTCCAGGTAGGCGCGGTAGGTGGCCGCATCGGCCGGCGAGGGCAGTTCCACCCAGTACTGCAGCCACGTGCAGGGCGCGTTGACGCCGGTTTCTTCGCCGTTGCTGTTGCCCCAGCAGTTCATGTTGCCGTTGCGGCCCAGCTTGAGGTCCGTGGCCGTGGCGAACGGCAGGTAGACGTCTTCGCTGCCACCGTAGCGGCCGGTCTCCAGGTCGTAGAAGTGCGGGTTCGGGCTCCACTCGTCGAGCACGCCGACCACGGTGAACACGTGGCCGTCCATGCGCAGCGGCTTGCCGACGCTGTCGGCACCGTCGAACAGCTTCTGGTTGAGCGTGCGCGAAATCACCGCTACCCGCGCGCGCCCTTCGTCATCGCTGGTCGGCCAGGCGCGGCCGTACAGGAAGGGCGTGTCGAACATCGGGAAGAAGTCGGTGGAGGTGTAGCGTGCGTCGGTGTCGAAGGGCCGCAGCGAGGCCTTGTCGGACTCGACGGTGACGCCGCCACCCGTCATCACCGCCTGGCGCTTGGCGTGCTTTTCGCGCAGCAGGGCCTCGGCATCGAAGCGGGTCATCTGGTCTTCCGGCTCTTCGCCGGCCTGGTAGCCGAGCATCGGCCGCGGGTCGACCTGCACGGCGAACAGGCGATCACTCTTCTGCGGGATCGGGTCGCCAGACAGCACATGGAACACGGTGAGGGTGGTCATCGACGCACCGATGCCCAGCGCGATGGCGATCACCATCAGCGCGGTCAGCACCTTGTTGCGCCGGAAGCTGCGCAGGGCCAGTCGGAAGTAGTAGGCGAACATGGCAGGCCTCAGTCGTTGACGATGGCGATGGCGGGGCGCGGGGTGGCCAGCACCGGTTCGCGCACCAGGTCGGTGGCCTGACCATCGACGATGTGCACGTTGCGCTGCGCGCGCGCGGCCAGTTCCGGATCATGGGTGACCATGACGATGGTGGTGCCGGCGGCGTTGATTTCCTCCAGCAGCTCCATCACGCCGCGTGCCATCTGGCTGTCCAGGTTGCCGGTCGGTTCGTCGGCCAGCAACAGGCGCGGGCTGCCGGCCAGGGCGCGCGCGATCGCGGCGCGCTGCTGCTGGCCGCCGGACAGTTCGGCCGGGTAGTGCTTCATGCGCGAGCCCAGGCCAACCTGGCCCAATGCCTTTTCGATGCGCTGCTTGCGCTCGGCGGCCGGCATGCCGCGGTAGCGCAGCGGCACGTCGACGTTGTCGAACAGGTTGAGGTCGGAGATCAGGTTGAAGCCCTGGAAGATGAAGCCGATCTTCTGGTTGCGCAGGCGGCTGCGCGCGTCATCGCCGAGCGTGCTCACGTCCTGCCCATCGAGCAGGTAGGTGCCGCTGGTGAAGGTTTCCAGCAGGCCGGCGATGTTGAGGAAGGTCGTCTTGCCCGACCCGGACGGCCCGGTGACGGCGACGAATTCCCCCTCCCGCACGTGCAGGTCGAGCGACCGCAGGGCATGGGTTTCCACCTGTTCGGTACGGAACACTTTGGCGACCGAGCGCATCTCGAGCATGACTGTTTTCCTTTGCAGTTCGTTCAGAAGGAGAGAGGGGGATCAGTTGATGGACACCTGTTCGGCATCGCCGAACAGGTCGCTGCCAGACACCACGACGCGATCGCCGGGCTGCAGGCCAGAGAGGATTTCCACTTCGCCCAGGCTGCTGACGCCCAGCTTCACCGGGCGACGCACGGCCGTGCTGCCGCTCATCACGTAGGCCTGGCCGTTGCCCTGTTCGACGAAGGGACCGCGCTCGATCTTGAGCACGTTGCGACGCGTATCCAGCACCACACGCGCCTGCATCCGCTGGCTCTGGCGCAGGCCCTGCGGCTGCTTGTCGGAGAAGCGGATGCGGGCATTCACTTCGCCGGCCACCACCTCCGGGGACACCGCGCTGATTTCACCGGGGAACGGCTGGCCGTTGCCGCTGGTCAGCTGCGCCGGGATGCCGATCGCCAGGTCACGGGCGAAGCTTTCCGGTACCTTGATTTCGATCTCGAAGCGCGACAGGTCGACCACGCCCAGGATCGGCGCGTTGGCAATCACGTTGGTGTGCTGGGTGGCCTGCACCTGGCCCACCTGGCCGTCGAACGGGGCGCGCAGGGTGAGCGCGTCCACCTGGCGCTGCACTTCGGCCACCACGGCCTTCTGGCGCTGGGCCAGCAGGTGCTTGTTGCGTGCGTCCAGGTCGGCGCCCTGGCCCTGCAGGCGCGCGTCGGTCTGGGCATTGGCCAGCTGGATGTCGGCCTTCTTCAGGCTGTCGTTGGCCTTGGCCAGGTCGATCTGCGGCACCGCGCCGCCGTCGAAGCCGCGCTGGTAGCGCTGCAGGTCGCGTTCGGCGGCCTGGCGCTCGATGCTGGCCTGGTCGGTTTCCTTGCGCGCCTTGGCGCGCGCCAGGGTGGCATCCAGGGTGGCGCGGCTGGCTTCGGCTTCCAGGCCGGCCAGGGTGGACTGTTCCTGGGCCAGCTTGCTGCGCAGCTCGGGGCTGTCGATCACGGCCAGTTCCTGGCCCTTCTTGACCACGTCACCGGCGACCACCTTCAGGTCCACGGTGCCGGCCGAGATGGCGTACAGGATCGGGCTGTTGGCCGCGATCACACGACCGTCGGCGGCGATGTCCCGGACCAGGTCGCCACGCGTGACTTCGGCCACGCGCACCCGGGCACTGTCGAAGGAACGGCTGGCGCCGAGCCAGGCACGGGCGGCAAAGCCGATGGCCAGCAGCACCACCAGCGCGGCCAGCCCCGGCCACAGCCAGCGCTTCCACGGGGCAGAGGTGCCGGCAACGGAGAGGGTCTGGTCCTGTGCGGAAGTGTCGCGGATCATCGGGCTCGTTCGCGGTTGGGTTGCCCAGTACAAAGCACACCGCGTGCCAACTTTTGGTCCATTGAAATCAATGGGTTGCATCAGGTGCCGGTCTGTCCGGGCGTCCGCGGACAGTGCCCCGGACACTTTTGTTAAGCGGACAGGGGCCAAGCGTCACTGGCCGCCACGCTAGAATGCGGGCATCAACGGCAGGGATCAGAAACTATGTGCGGCATTGTGGGAGCGATCGCCAATCGCGACGTGGTACCGGTACTCATCGAAGGATTGAAGCGGCTGGAGTATCGCGGCTACGACTCCTCCGGCATTGCCGTGATCGACCGCTCCGCTGCGCAGGCCGACGTGCGCCGGGTGCGCCGGACCGGCCGCGTGGCCGAGATGGAGAAGGCCGCGGCCGCGGAAGGCTTCGATGCGCTGCTGGGCATCGGCCACACCCGCTGGGCCACCCACGGCGGGGTGACCGAAGCCAACGCCCATCCGCACATCAGCCACGGCGTGGCGCTGGTCCACAACGGCATCATCGAAAACCACGAAGAACAGCGCGAGAAGCTGCGCGCGCTGGGCTACGTGTTCGAGTCGCAGACCGACACCGAGGTCATCGCGCACCTGATGCACCACCACCTCAAGGGCGGTGACAGCCTGCTGACCGCGCTGCAGCGCACCGTCAAGGAGCTGACCGGTGCCTATGCGCTGGCGGTGATGAGCCGCGCCGAGCCCGACCACTTCGTCTGCGCACGCATGGGCTGCCCGCTGCTGGTGGGCCTGGGCGACGGTGAGAACTTCGTGGCCTCGGACGTCTCGGCGATCGTGTCGTCCACCCGCCGGGTGATCTTCCTGGAAGAGGGCGACACCGCCGACATCCGCCGCGACGGCGTGCAGGTGTTCGACGAGAACAACCAGCCGATCGACCGCGGCGTGCACCTGTCCGACGTGTCGCTGGCCTCGCTGGAACTGGGCCCGTACCGCCACTTCATGCAGAAGGAAATCCACGAGCAGCCGCGCGCGCTGGGTGACACCATCGAAGCGGCGATCGACGCCGGCGGGTTCCCGGCCGAGCTGTTCGGCAAGAACGCCGAAGCGGTGCTGTCGGGCATCGAAGGTGTGCAGATCCTGGCCTGTGGCACCAGCTACTACTCCGGCCTGACCGCGCGTTACTGGATCGAGTCGATTTCCGGCCTGCCGTGCAGCGTGGAAATCGCCAGCGAGTACCGCTACCGCGCCGCGTATGCCAACCCCAGGCACCTGATCGTGACCATCTCCCAGTCCGGCGAAACGCTGGACACGATGGAAGCGCTGAAGTACGCCAAGTCGCTCGGCCACCTGCACACGCTGTCGATCTGCAACGTGCCCGAAAGTGCGATTCCGCGTGCCAGCGAACTGGTCTGCTACACCCGCGCCGGCGCCGAGATCGGCGTCGCCTCGACCAAGGCCTTCACCACCCAGCTTGCTGCGCTGTTCCAGCTGACCGTGGTGCTGGGCAAGCTGCACGGCCGCGTGGATGCCGCGCAGGAAGCGGAGTACCTGGAGCAGCTGCGCTTCCTGCCGGGCAGCGTGCAGCACGCGTTGAACATGGAGCCGCAGATCGCCGCCTGGGCCGAGCGCTTCGCACGCAAGAGCAGCGCGCTGTTCCTGGGCCGCGGCCTGCATTACCCGATCGCGCTGGAAGGCGCGCTCAAGCTCAAGGAAATCACCTATATCCACGCCGAGGCCTACCCGGCCGGCGAGCTCAAGCATGGCCCGCTGGCGCTGGTGGATGAAGACATGCCGGTGGTGGTGATCGCGCCCAACGACAGCCTGCTGGAGAAGGTCAAATCCAACATGCAGGAAGTGCGCGCGCGCGGTGGCGAACTGTTCGTGTTCGCCGACCAGGACAGCAACTTCGTCGAGTCCGAAGGCGTGCATGTGATCCGCACCCCGCGCCACGCCGGCGTGCTCAGCCCGGTGGTGCACACCATTCCGGTGCAGCTGCTGGCGTACCACACGGCACTGGCGCGCGGTACCGACGTGGACAAGCCGCGCAACCTGGCCAAGAGCGTGACGGTGGAATAAACGCGCGCGTCGCGTTGTGGATGTGGAGAAGGGGGCCGCGCGGCCCCCTTTTTCGTGGGCGTCCGGTAACCGTGTTCGTCGGTTGTGCCGCGTCGTGCATGGCTGCTTTTCGAACCTGGGTCGACGCAGCCGCCTGGATTGGTCGGTAGAGCCACCCCATGGGTGGCTGGCCTCTGGTAGGTCGGGTATCACGCAGCCACCCATGGGGTGGCTCTACCCCTGCGGATGCGTCGGTTGCGCTATGCCATGCGTGGCTGTGTTTTCGATCCTGGTCCGACGCAGCCGCCCAGATTGGTCGGTAGAGCCACCCCATGGGTGGCTGGCCCCGGGTAGGTCGGATATCACGCAGCCACCCATGGGGTGGCTCTACCCCCGCGGGTGCGTCGGTTGCGCCATGCCATGCATGGCTGCTTTCGATCCTGGGCCGACGCAGCCGCCCGGATGGGTCGGTAGAGCCACCCCATGGGTGGCTGGCCCCGGGTAGGTCGGACATCACGCAGCCACCCATGGGGTGGCTCTACCGGCGGCAGGGGGGCGTGGAACTTTAGTCGTGGGCCGCGGCGGCATTCAGCGACGGTTTTAGTCGCGGTGCCATTCTCGGGGTCGTCAGCTGTTTCGACGACGAACTGTCCCAGATTTGCAAACTCTTGGGCCAAGTCGCAGTCGTAGAATCGAGTGACCGAGGACCGGGCAGACGCATGGCGCCGCCTCCCTCGCAGCAACCAGGCGCACCTCTCGACTTCAGTAACCTGTACCAGGAAACAAGAATGAACGTCCGCGAACTCCTGCAATCCAAGAAAGATGCAATCGTCACCATCGATGTCGAGGACACCATCGGTGCCGCCGCGCACAAGATGAGCGCGCACAAGATCGCTGCGCTGGTGGTGATGAAAGACGATGCGCCGGTGCGGATCATTTCCGAGAAGGACATCGTGCGCAGCCTGGCCGACGACGGCCCGCAGGCCGGTCGCCGGGTGATTGCCAGCTTGCCGTCTGCCGGCCTGGAAGGCATCGCCCCGGACGCAACGCTGAAGCAGGCGATGGCGCTGATGACCTACTCGCGCCACCGCCACCTGATGGTGACCGAAGATGCCAAGCTGGTCGGCATCCTGAGCCTGGGCGACATCGTCAAGAACCTGCTCAGCGAGCTGGAGCTTGAGAAGGCGGTCCTGCAGGACATCTACATGGCGGCGCACTGACGCCAGCCCATGGCATCGCGGATCGGTGC
>NZ_QAIW01000435.1:31829-33637 GCF_003061285.1 Stenotrophomonas sp. HMWF003
CGCATCGCTGTTGGTCTGTTCTACCTGCTGCTGATTCCGGCGGTATACGCCACCACCCAATGCCCCCTGAAGCGGGCCACAAGCCGGAATGGATCGGCTGGTTTGCATGGGTGCTGCTGGGCGGCGGCCTGATCGCAGGCCCGCTGATCGCATGGTGGGTGTTCGCACGCAGCAAGGGCGCGCGGCTGGGCAGGCGTGCTGTGGCCGCCTTCGCCGGGCTGTCGCTGATGCTCGCCGTGTGGATGGGCGGCGGCACACTGGCCGGCTACCTCATCCTGCTTTGCTGAGTAGTGCCGGCCGCTGGCCGGCAACCCCGTGATGCATCCGCCGCCGCGTCCGCCGCCCAACACCGACGTGCATCAACCGTCGCGCCGCGCCTCCACCAACCGCCGCAGATCCTCCACAAGCCCCCGATACGCCTCTTCCCGCGCCTCACCCTCGCCCTGTCGCAGCACCCACGCCGGGTGCACGGTGGCGAATGCACGCGTGCCATCATCAAGCGAGTGCCAGCGTCCACGATTCGCCATCAGGGTGAAGCCCGCGCCGAACACCGCCGTTGCCGCGCTGGCGCCCAGGCACACGATCACCTGCGGGCGCACGTTCTCGATTTCGCCCATCAGCCAGGGGCGGCAGGCGTTGATGTGGGTGATCTGCGGTGTGCTGTGGATGCGCCGCTTGCCGCGGCGTTCGAAGCGGAAATGCTTCACCGCGTTGGTCAGGTACAGGGTGCTGCGGTCGATGCCCAGTTCACGCAGTGCGCGGTCCAGCAGTTGACCCGCCGGCCCCACGAACGGGTGGCCGCTGAGGTCTTCGGCGTCGCCGGGTTGTTCGCCCACCAGCATGATCCGGGCGTTCTGCGGGCCCTCGCCGAACACGGTCTGCGTGGCCGGTTCCCACAACGCACAGCGACGGCAGCCTGCCGCGGCCGTGCGCAGCGCATCCAGGTCATCACCGTTGGCGGTGGCCGGTGAGCGCAGCGCGATGCTGCGTTCAGGGATGCGACGCTGCGGGGCCTGCGCGGTACGGTCGTGCATCTCCTGCACGCGGTCGCCTGCATCGCGCACCAGCTGCGGCAGCAGCGTCGCTTCCGGCAGGTGCTTCCAGTACCGGGTCGGCATCTCCTGCTGCATCATCCGGGTGTTGAGCCGGGCAGGATTGAAGATGTTGGCGTAGTAGGTGCGCCAGAGTTCTTCGCGTGCATCCTCGGTGGGGGCATCGGCCTGCGTCTGGCCGGGGCCGAACGTGAGTGCCTGGCCATCCCAGCGCACGCTGCGCGAGGGCGTCAGGATCGCCCAGCGCATGCCGGTGAAGCGGCGTGCGAAGAACGGCGCGACGCGATCCACGATGTGGTGGTCCGGCTCGAACCAGGCGATGAAGGCGTCCTGTTCGCCCGGCACTTCGCGGAAGCGCACGAACGCCTTCATTTTGTGCGTGTCGCGGCGCACCGCCTGGCTCAGCGCCGCCGCGCGCAGCACGTCCGGGTCGGTGGGGGTGGCGAGCAGCCCGCGCTCGCCGTGGGCGATGCGCCACAGCATGCGATACAGCAGCGGCAGCCGCTGCGGGTCGCGGTGGCACAGGCAGGTGGCGGCCAGCTCGACGAACGCCTTGGACACATAGGTAGGTGCGTCGTGCGCTGTATCGGCCACCGCGTCGATGGCCTGCAGCGGCGGCGCATCCAGCAGCGAGGCTTCCTCGCCGTGCAGCCAGTCCAGCTGCTCCGGGGCCACCGCGTGGCGCAGCGCCAGGCGCGCGGCATCGCGCCATGCGTCCAGCGACCACGGCGGGTCGATGCGTACGCTCCAGCGTGC
>NZ_QAIW01000435.1:33647-41606 GCF_003061285.1 Stenotrophomonas sp. HMWF003
CGGCAACGGCGTCGAACAGGGAGCCCTGCGTGGGCGGGGGTGCCAGCCGCGCGCGCAGCGTGGCCGGGTCATCCAGCTGCTTGCGCGGGTGATGGTCGGCCAGTTGTACGAACGGCAGCAGCTTGGCCATCGGCGCGCGCAGGCGGGCCACATCGACCACCCGCAAGCGCACCTGGCGGCGCGCCATCAGCACGCGCTTGACGTTGCGCACACCCAGCCCGGGCACGCGCAGCAGCAGTTCCTTCGGCGCGCGGTTGAGGTCGACCGGGAAGCGTTCCGGGTGCCGGATCGCCCAGGCCATCTTGGGGTCGATGTCCAGGTCGAGCATGCCGCCCTGGGTGGTGTCGGTGATTTCTTCCACGCCGTAGCCGTAGAAGCGCAGCAGCCAGTCGGCCTGGTACAGGCGGTGTTCGCGCGCCAGCGGCGGCGGCTGCAGCGGCAGTATGCGGCTGGCGTCGGGGATCGGGCTGAAGGCGGAGTAGTAGACCCGGCGCATGCGGTAGTTGCCGTACAGGTTGTCGGCCGCGGTGAGGATCTGCTGGTCGCTGGCGCCGTCGGCACCCACGATCATCTGCGTGCTTTGGCCGGCCGGCGCGAACTTCGGCGGCCGGGGGCGCGATACGCGTGGTGCCGGTGTTGCCGATGCCGCAGCATCGCCTTTGCGCGCGTCCTTGGCTTCTTCGATGCGCCAGCGCAGCTCGCCCATCGCGCCGCGGATGGAGGGCAGGGACTTCTCCGGCGCGAAGCTGGCCAGCCCGGCTTCGGTGGGCAGCTCGATGTTGATCGACAGGCGGTCGGCGTAGCGCCCGGCGGCCGCCAGCAGTTCCGGCGACGCCTCGGGAATGGTCTTGAGGTGGATGTACCCGGCGAAGCGGTGTTCCTCGCGCAGCTGGCGGGCCACCTCCACCATGCGCTCCATGGTGTAGTCGGCGTTGCGGATGATGCCGCTGGAGAGGAACAGGCCCTCGATGTAGTTGCGCTTGTAGAAATCCAGCGTAAGCGACACCACTTCGGCGACGTTGAAGCGCGCCCGCGGCACGTTGCTGGACACGCGATTGACGCAGTAGGCGCAGTCGTAGATGCAGAAGTTGGTCAGCAGGATCTTCAGCAGCGAGACGCACCGCCCATCCGGGGTATAGCTGTGACAGATACCCGCGCCCTCGGTGCTGCCGATGCCCCCGGATTTGGCCGAGTTCCGCTTTCCCGCGCCGCTGGAGGCGCAGGAAGCATCGTACTTGGCGGCATCGGCGAGGATGGCGAGCTTGCGCAGGGTGTCCATGCGGGCACCCTAAGCAGGGACGATCTCATCCAGTGAGATTGGCGGCAGGGCTCCCTGAAGCGTTCACACCGTGGTTCCCGTGCTGCTTCGGCAGGCGCTGTGTGCGCCCATTCACGATCTTCACATTCCCGGCTAGACTTCGCCCCGGTGCCGTCGGCACCGGCAGGGACGCAGGTTGGCCAGGACGGGCACGGCATCGGGAGCACGCTCTCGGGTGCGGCGTTGCGCGGCTGAATCGCCAGCAGCCTTCCGCCGGAACCGCGTCGCCTCTCATCCAACCATCAGGGGGCAGTACGTGAACAAGGTTTCGTTGTTGGGGATGGCCGCGGCCATTGCCCTGTTGTCCGGCTGTGCAAGCGTGCCGATGTCCGACAAGGGCATGGTGGAGACCGCCAAGACCTTCCCGACGCCTGAAGCGGGCACCGCCGGGGTGTATGTATTCCGCAACAGCTTCGTCGGCAAGGCGCTGAAGAAGGACATCTGGATCGACGGCGAATGCCTGGGCGAAAGCGCCGACAAGGTGTTCTTCTACACCACCGTGCCGGGCGACCGTGAGCACACCTTCTCGACCGAGTCGGAGTTCTCGCCGAACGATCTGAAGGTGCAGACCGAATCGGGTCGCAACTACTTCATCCAGCAGTCGATCCGGATGGGCGTGTTCGTGGGCGGTGCCAAGCTGGACGTGGTGCCCGAAGCCGAAGGCCGCCGCCAGGTGGCCGGGTTGAAGATGGCCCGCAAAGGCACGTGTTCGCGCTGATCGGGCAAGGAAGGTAACAAGGCGGGCGCGCGCGTTGCGTGCCCGCCCTGGGGCGGTGCGCCGGGCACACGGCGCCGCCCTACTGCGAGAAACTCACCTTCACCGCATCGGCGCTGTAGTCGGCCGGGCCGTGGTAGACCACTTCGATGTTGTTGCCGTCCGGATCGATCGCGAACGCGGCGTAATAGCCCGGGTGGTACGGGCGTTCGCCGGGGGCACCGTTGTCCTTGCCACCGGCGCCCAACGCGGCGCGGTGGAACGCATCGACGGTGGCGCGGTCGCGGGCCTGGAAGGCCAGGTGGTGGCGGCCGGTAAGCTGGCCGGCGGCGGCCTCGCTGCTGGCGGTGGAAATGAACAGCTCGTCGGCCCAGAAATAGGTGTCGCCTTCACCGGCGATGGGGATGCCGATGGTGTCGAACACCGCCTGGTAGAAACGGCGGCTGGCGGCCAGGTCCTTGACCACCAGTTGCAGGTGGTCGATCAGGCGACCCCGGTACAGTTCCATGGTTTCCATGCGCACTCCTCGGCTTGGGCAGGTGCGCAGGTATACCACCGGGGCGTTGCGGCCGCATGGGCGCGGCGTGCACGTTGCTGACCCGGCGGCGGTGGCGTGCCGACCCACGGCCGGCACCCACCGCTGAATGCACCGATCTCAGGCGATCGGGGTGTTGGAGATGATCTCCACCCAGTAGCCGTCGGGGTCCTTGATGAAGGCCAGGTGCTTCATGCGGCCGTCTTCCAGGCGCTTCTGGTAGGGCACCTGCAGGTCATCGAAACGCTTGCAGGCGGCCTGGATGTCCGGCACCGACACGCAGATGTGGCCGAAGCCGCGCGGGTCGCTGTTGCCGTCGTGGTAGACCGGGCCGTCCTGGGTTTCGGTGCCGTGGTTGTGGGTCAGCTCCAGCACGCCGGGAATGCCGGCCATCCACACCCGGCGCGCGTCGTCGCCCTCGGGGATCTGCGTGCCGGCCGGCAGCAGGGCCAGGAAGTACAGGCTGAACTGCGCTTCGGCGAAGTCGCGCTGGTCGATCAGGCGGAAGCCGAGCACGCGGGTGTAAAAGTCCAGCGAGGCGGCAATGTCCTTCACGCGCAGCATGGTGTGGTTGAACACGAAACCGGTGGTTTCGGCCGGCGGCTGGGCGGCAACGCCGGGCTGGGACTGCAGGGAAGCAACGCTCATGGGGGGAATCCTGTGGCAGCGGGGGCCGTGGGTTCACGGCCATGGCGCCCATTTTAGCGGGGGGAGTGCAAGGCGACGTAGAATGCTGCGTCTCCTTGCACAGTCCTGGCCATGTCGCAGCGTGAATGGGTGGCTGCCGCCATCCGCAAGATCGAAGCCGATTTCAACCGTTCGGCCGATACCCACCTGATCCCGATGGATCTGCCCGGGCATGCCGGCATCGACCTGTATTTCAAGGACGAGTCCAGCCACCCCACCGGCAGCCTCAAGCATCGCCTGGCGCGCTCGCTGTTCCTGTATGCGCTGGCCAACGGCTGGCTGCGCGAGGGGCGCCCGGTGATCGAGGCCTCCAGCGGCTCCACGGCGGTGTCCGAGGCGTATTTCGCGCGGCTGCTGGGCCTGCCGTTCATCGCGGTGATGCCAGCCACCACCTCACCGGAGAAGATCGCCGCGATCGAGTTCCATGGCGGCCGTTGCCACCTGGTCGAGCGTGCCTGCGACCTGAACTGCGATTCGGAGAAGCTGGCGCGCGACACCGGCGGCCACTTCATGGACCAGTTCACCTACGCCGAGCGGGCCACCGACTGGCGCGCCAACAACAACATCGCCGAGTCGATCTTCAAGCAGATGGCCGAAGAGCCGCACCCGGTGCCGGAATGGATCGTGTGCAGCCCGGGTACCGGCGGCACCGCGGCCACGCTGGGCCGTTACGTCAGCTATCGCCGGCACGACACCCGCATCCTGTGCGCGGACCCGGAAGTGTCGGTGTTCTACGACGGCTATTGCGCGGCGCTGGCCGGGCAGCCGTGGCGCGAGCTGACCTGCAGTGGCGGCTCGCGCGTGGAGGGCATCGGCCGGCCGCGGGTGGAATCCAGCTTCATTCCGACCAGCGTCGACGCGATGGTGAAGGTGCCCGATGCGCTGAGCCTGGCTGCGATGCGGCACGTGAGCCGGCAGCTGGGGCGCCGCGTGGGCGGCTCGACCGGCACCAACTTCATTGGCGTGCTGCAGGCGGCGGAGATGATGCGCAAGGCGGGCCGCAGCGGCTCGATCGTGACCATCCTGTGCGACAGCGGCGAGCGCTACGCGCACAGCTATTACAACCCGGACTGGTACCCGCGCCAAGGCATCGACGTGGAGCAGTCCGACGCGCTGATTGCGGCGGCGGTGGCGGGGCAGGGGCTTCCGGCGCTACCGTGCGTGTCGTTGGAAGCGTTGTATTGAGGGACATCAGCCGACCAACGGTCGGCTCTACCCCCTTGCACGCGCCGGGACGTCAGCCGACCAACGGTCGGCTCTACGCTTGTACGCGCTGGTAGGCGTCCAGCACGGTGTCGCGCAGGACCGGTGGCAGCGTTTCATAGGTGGCCGCCAGGTCGTCGAAGTGCAGGGCCAGGTCGACGTCGAGACGCTGGCCGGCCTGCACGGCCAGGATGACCAGCAGCGTGCACAGCACGAATTCGCGTTCGTGGCCCGGCGCATAGTGCGCAGCCCCGCGTTCGATCACCTCGTAGGGGTACCAGAGCTGGTCCTCGTGCAGCCGGCCCTGCTGCGGTCCTACTACCTGCTGCAAGGCCGTGCGGTGGCGCGCCTGCTCTTCGGGGTGGCCCAGCGCGGCAATCCAGTCCAGTTCGGCGTGGCTGGCCGTGCCGATCAGCGCGAACGCCGGCAGGGTGTGGGTGACATCATCCATGATCGCTCCGGACCGCCACGGTGGGGCCTCCAGCCTCGGTCCGGTGCCGTCAGCCGCGCGTGAACATCGGCTTGCCGGACGGGCGCAGGGCTTGTGCCGGGGTGGGGGCGATGCCATATCGTGGGCAAATGCCGCGGTGCGGCCCCGTTGTCTGGAGATGCCTGTGACCCCCACCAACCCCCTGCTCGACTTTTCCGGCCTGCCGCGTTTCGACGCGATCCTGCCCGAGCACATCGGCCCGGCCATCGACGCGTTGCTGGCCGACGCCGAAGCTGCGGTGAAGGCCGCCGAAACCGTCAGCCCGGTCACCTGGGCCAGCTTCGTGGTGCCGCTGGACGATGCCACCGAACGCCTCTGGCGCGCCTGGGGCCAGGTGGGCCACCTGCAGGCGGTGGTTAATACGCCGGCGCTGCGCGAGGCCTACAACGCCACACTGCCCAAGGTGACCCGGTTCGGCAGTGCGCTGGGCCAGAACCTGGCGCTGTTCGAGCAGTACCGGCGCTTGGCGGCCGCCCCCGAGGCGGCCGGTTTTGATGAGGCCCAGCGCAAGGTGCTGGACAACGCGCTGCGCGATTTCCGCCTGGGCGGTGCCGAGCTGGACGACGACGCCAAGGCACGCTTCAGTGCGATCAAGGAAGAGCTGTCGGCGCTGTCGGCGAAGTTCTCGCAGAACGTGCTCGACGCCACCGACGCGTGGTCGCTGCACGTTGAAGACCGCGCCGAGCTCGACGGGCTGCCCGAGGACGTGATCGCATCCGCACGCGCGGCCGCCGAAAAGGACGGATTGCCCGGCTGGAAGCTGACCCTGCAGATGCCGTGCTACCTGCCGGTGCTGACCTACGCCACGCACCGCCCGCTGCGCGAAACCCTGTACCGCGCCAACGCGCTGCGTGCCTCCGAATTCGGCGATGCCGCGCTGGACAACAGCGCCAACATCGACCGCGTGCTGGCCCTGCGCGCGGAACTGGCCGCGCTGCTTGGCTTTGCCAACTACGCCGCGTATTCCATCGCCACCAAGATGGCCGAGGACGCCGACCAGGTGCTCGGCTTCCTGCGTGACCTGGCCGCGCGCGCCAAGCCGCACGCGCAGCGCGACCGGGCCGAACTGGATGCCTTCGCCCGCGACGAACTCGGCCTGCCCGCGCTGGAAGCGTGGGACCTCGGGTTTGCCAGCGAGAAGCTCAAGCAGGCCCGTTACAGCTATTCCGAGCAGGAGGTGAAGCAGTACTTCACCGAGCCGAAGGTGCTGGCCGGCCTGTTCGGCGTGATCGAAGGTCTGTACGGCCTGCAGGTGCAGCCCGACAGCGCGCCGGTGTGGCACCCGGATGTGCGCTTCTTCCGCTTGGTGGATGCGCAGGGCGCGCTGGTCGGCCAGTTCTACCTGGACCTGTACGCGCGCGAGGGCAAGCGCGGTGGCGCGTGGATGGATGACTGCCGCAACCGCCGTGATACCGCCCAGGGCGTGCAGACGCCGCTGGTGTACCTGGTGTGCAACTTCGGCAAGGGCACCGACGGCGCGCCGGCCACCTTCAGCCATAGCGACGTGACCACCCTGTTCCACGAAATGGGCCATGGCCTGCACCAGCTGCTTACCCGCATCGGCGAGCTTGGCGTGGCCGGCATCAATGGCGTGGAATGGGACGCGGTGGAGCTGCCCAGCCAGTTCATGGAGAACTTCTGCTGGGAGTGGGCGCGCGTGCAGGCCATGACCGCGCACGTGGACAGCGGTGAACCGCTGCCGCGCGCGTTGTTCGACCGCATGCTGGCCGCGCGCAACTTCCAGAGCGGCATGTTCACCGTGCGCCAGCTGGAGTTCGCGCTGTTCGACATGCAGCTGCACAGCAGCTTCGACCCGGTGCAGGACACCGTGCTGCAGCTGCTGGAACGCGTGCGCGACGAGGTGGCGGTGAACCGGCCGCCGGCATGGAACCGCTTCCCGCACCAGTTCAGCCACATCTTCGCTGGTGGGTATGCCGCCGGTTACTACAGTTACAAGTGGGCGGAAGTGCTCAGTGCCGATGCCTACGCCGCGTTTGAAGAGGCCCCGGACCAGGTGGCTGACACCGGCAAGCGCTTCCGCGACGAAGTACTGTCGCGCGGTGGCAGCCGCAGTGCCGCGGAAAACTTCGCGGCCTTCCGCGGCCGTGCACCGAACGTGGACGCGCTGCTGCGCCATAACGGCATGGCGTGATCTGGCCCGGCGGCCGTCATCATCGCAATGCATCCAACGCAACCCCGGTAGTGCCGGCCGCTGGCCGGCTCCCCAGAATGCCTAACGCAACCCAGGTAGTGCCGGCCGCTGGCCGGCTCCCCAGAATGCATCCAACGCAACCCAGGTAGTGCCGGCCGCTGGCCGGCTCCCCGGAATGCATGACGCCCTGTACCGGCGGCATGGTGCAGAGCCGGCCAGCGGCCGGCACTACCGGGCGTCGTGGTCATGCGTCGTGCGCGCGTATCGACCGTTGGTCGATTCGCCCCCGCCGTCATTCGGCGTAGATCATCTTCCGGGTCATGCCGCCGTCCACCACATGGTCCTGGCCGGTGATGAAACCGGACAACGCCGACAACAGGAACACCGCCAACGCTCCGATGTCTTCCGGCTGGCCCACGCGGCCCACCGGGTGCTGGGCGTGATCGCGGCGCGACAGCTTCGGTGTGCGTCGCCGCGCGGGGGCCTGCCAGGCGTCGGTGGTGATCCAGCCGGGGCTGATGCTGTTCACCCGCACCGCCGGGCCTTCGCTGATCGCCAGCGCATGGGTGAAGGCCACCAGCCCGCCCTTGGCCGCCGCATAAGCTTCGCTGTCCGCTTCGGACTGCCCGGCGCGGGTGGAGGCGATGTTGAGGATGGCCCCGCCGTGCTCGCGCAGGGCCGGCAGCGCGTGCTTGCTGCACAGGAACGCCCCATGCAGGCTCGACAACCGGCGCTGCCATTCGGCCAGCGGCATCTGCGCCAACGGGGTGCCATGCGCCGCGGCGATGCCGGCATTGTTGACCAGCCCATCGATGCGCCCAAAACGCTTCAACGCCATCTTGACCAGCGCCTGCACGCT
>NZ_QAIW01000435.1:41628-46188 GCF_003061285.1 Stenotrophomonas sp. HMWF003
GCATCGCGAGTTGTCCTTGCGCCCCAGCAGGCGGGTCCAGCCTTCCACGCCCAGCTTGTCCAGCGTCTCGATGTTGCGCTCCACGATCACGTCCGGGTCCGGGAACGCAGCGACCGCGCGTTCCACGCTGTCTTCGCGCAGCAGGTGCAGGGTGGGGTAGGGCGAGCGGTTGGTGTAGTTGCTCACATCGTCCGGTGCCACGCCTTCGAACTGGTACTGCGGGTGGAAACTGGCCACCTGCAGGATGCCCTGCAGGTCCAGCGCCTCGATCGCCGCATCGGCGTTGTCGAGGAAATCGTTGTAGTCCAGGAAGTCGGTCAGCACGTACGGGTGCACGATCAGCGTGGTGTCGGTCTCTTCCGGCGAGGTGTCGCGCAGTCGCAGCAACTCCTCGGCCAGCTCTTCGACCAGCGCTTCGGGCGTGGTCGCGTCGCTGAGCACGAAACGCACCTGGTTTTTCACGTAGACGGCCTTGGCGAACGGGCACAGGTTCAGCCCGATCACGATCTGCTCCAGCCAGGTCCGGGTTTCGGCGATGAAGTCGGTGCCGTCCGGGGCGCTGTCGTCGGTGAAGGCGTGCTCATTCATGGCGGGCGGTATCGCGGGCTGGGCAGGCGATTGTACGGCGCATGGCCGCACGCACGCGTGGTGGCGCCGTTGCCATGCACACCACTGTCCATTAACTGGACACCGGGCATGCTTGAAATCCCTTTACCGGCAGGGGCTTGCGCGTTTTCCGTGAACGGCCAATAGGCAGTGCGGCGCGGCAGGTATCCAATGCCAGGGTGAATCATGTGCAGAAGACGGCCATGCGGCCGTGCTTCGTCCAAAGGAGCCAACAGATGCATGCAACCTCGGAATTCCTCCCCACCGCGCTGTGGTCCGGCAAGCTGTTCGACGGCCAGTGGCAGTCCGGCGCCAGCGCCCAGGACGTGATCGAACCGGCCACCGGCACCGCGCTGGGTCAGATCGCAATGACCGACCCGGCCGGCATTGCCGCCGCCGCCAGCACCGCCGCCACCGCCCAGCGCGACTGGGCCGCCGCACCCTACGAAACCCGCGCCCAGGTGCTGCGCCGGGCCGCGCAGCTGGCCGAGCAGTACAACGACGAGATCGTGGAATGGCTGGTCCGCGAAAGCGGTTCGACCCGGCTCAAGGCCGGCTTCGAGGCCAAGGTGAACACCAAGGCGCTGCATGAAGCGGCCGCGCTGCCGTCGCGCAGCATCGGCGAAGTGCTGCCGTCCGAACCCGGCCGCCTGAACCTGGCACGCCGCCGCCCGCTGGGCGTGGTGGGCGTGATCGCCCCCTTCAACTTCCCGCTGTACCTGGCCATGCGCGCGGTCGCCCCGGCGCTGGCGCTGGGCAATGCGGTGGTACTCAAGCCCGACCCGCGCACCGCGGTATGCGGTGGCTTCGTCATTGCACGGCTGTTCGAACTGGCCGGGTTGCCGGCCGGTCTGCTGCACGTGCTGCCCGGTGACGGTGCGGCCGGTGCCGCGCTGACCAGCGACCCCAACATCGCGATGATCCAGTTCACCGGGTCCACCGGGGCAGGGCGCAAGGTGGGTGAAGCGGCCGGCAAGCACCTCAAGAAGGTGTCGCTGGAGCTGGGCGGCAAGAACTCGCTGATCATCCTGGACGACGCCGACATCGACCTGGCCATCGCCAATACCGCCTGGGGCGTGTACCTGCACCAGGGCCAGATCTGCATGGCCACCGGCCGCGTGCTGGTCCAGCGCAGCCTCTACCCGCGCTTCCTGGAAAAGCTGGTGGCCAAGGCGAAGTCGCTCAAGGTCGGCAACCCGGCCACCGGCGATGTGGCGATCGGCCCGCTGATCAATGCCCAGCAGCGTGACCATGCGGCAAAGATCGTGGCCGATGCGCAGGCGGCCGGGGCCACGCTGGCCACCGGCGGCAGCTACCAGGACCTGTTCTTCGAGCCGACCGTGCTCAGTGATGTGGGCCGCGACAACCCCGCTTTCCACGAAGAGATCTTCGCGCCGGTGGCGGTGGTGGTGCCGTTCGACACCGACGACGAGGCCGTGGAACTGGCCAACGACAGCGAGTACGGCCTGTCGATGGCGATCGTGTCCAGCAACGTGGGCCGCGCGCTGAAGCTGGGCGAACGCCTGCGCACCGGCCTGCTGCACATCAACGACCAGACCGTGAACGATGAAGTGATCAACCCGTTCGGCGGCGTGGGCGCGTCCGGCAACGGCACCAGCATCGGTGGGCCGTCCAACATCGACGAGTTCACCCAGTGGCAGTGGCTGACCGTCAAGGGCGAAGCGCCCGCCTACCCGATCTGAACAAGGAAACGAGCATGGCCGCTACAGCAGAACTGCGCGACATCACCGTGGCCGTGGTGCGCGAGAAGGAACAGCCCTTCACCATCGAACCGGCGCGCATCCGTGCCCCGCAGGACGACGAAGTGCTGGTGCGCGTGATCGCCACCGGCCTGTGCCATACCGACCTGATCGTGCGCGACCAGTACTACCCCGTGCCGCTGCCGGCGGTGCTCGGGCATGAGGGTGCCGGCATTGTCGAAGCGCTCGGCCCGGGCGTGAAAGACCTCAAGGTCGGCGACCACGTGGTACTCACCTACGGCGCGTGCGGCCACTGCAATCCGTGCAGCGGTGGGCATGGCGCGTACTGCAAGGACTTCTTCGGACTCAATTTCGGCGGCGGCGCGCTGGACGGCAGCACCGCCATCCAGGACCCGGACGGCAACCCGCTGCACGATCACTTCTTCGCGCAGTCTTCGTTTGCCACCTACGCACTGAGCCGCGAGAACAACGCGATCAAGGTACCCGACGACGCCCCGATCGAACTGCTCGGCCCGCTGGGCTGCGGCATCCAGACCGGTGCCGGCGCGGTCATCAACTCGCTCAAGGTCACTGCCGGCAGCAGCTTTGCCAGCTTCGGCGCGGGCGCGGTGGGCCTGAGCGCGGTGATGGCTGCGCGCGTGGCCGGGGCCACCACCATCATCGCCATCGACGTGGTGCCCTCGCGGCTGGAACTGGCTACCGAACTGGGCGCCACCCACGTCATCAACAGCCGTGAGGTGGACGTGGTGGAGGCGGTGCGTGCGATCACCGGCGGTGGCGCCACCTTCGCCCTGGAATCCACCGGTCGCCCCGAGGTGCTGGCGCAGGGTATCGAGGCGCTGGGCGGGCGTGGCGTGATCGGCGTGGTGGGCGCGCCGAAGCTGGGCACCAAGGCCGAGTTCGACGTCAACAACCTGCTGCTGGGTGGGCGCAGCATCCGCGGCATCGTCGAAGGCGACAGCGTGCCCAAGGTGTTCATCCCGCAGCTGGTGCAGCTGTACCAGCAGGGCCGCTTCCCGTTCGACAAACTGGTGAAGTTCTACCCGCTGGACCAGATCAACCAGGCCGCCGAAGACAGCACCCGCGGCATCACGCTCAAGCCGATCCTGACCATCGGGTAGTGCCGGCCGCTGGCCGGCAGCACGCTGAAACACACCGTCGCGGGCCGCAGGGCCTGCGACGGTGCAGTCAGTCAGCTTCGCGGGTGTACGCTCCAGATCCGGTTTGGAGGATCCCATGGGCGGCATGCAGCTGGAGCAGCAACAGGCATTGGCAGCGGCGCGCCAGCGTTTCGCCGACGGTGGGGCGCTGGCCGAGTCGTTGCTGGCCCCGTCCGTGCAGCGCTCCTGGGAGCGCTCGCGGCTGGCCGGCGTGCAGCCGCGGCAGGAGCCACATTACGCCCCGTTGGCCGCCTCCGGGCCACGCCTGGACGATCCGGCCGACCGCCGCCTGGCGCGCTGCGTGCGCGATGATCTCGACCATCTCTGGGCCGCCTTCGGTGGCCGCCAGTGGACGCTGTTCTGCGTCAATGCTGGCGGCATGGTCGTGGCCCAGCGCGAGCATGGGCTGGCCGATGTGCCGGTGCTGCGCCCGATCCAGGTGGGCCGGCGGCTGCGCGAGATCGACATCGGCACCACCGCGCCGGCCTGCAGCCTGGCCGACGACGCGCCCGCGCTGGTGCGCGGCAACGAACATTACCTGGACCGTTTCGCCGCGGTGTTCTGCCTGAGCGTGCCGCTGCATGGGCTCGATGGCGAAGTGCTGGGCGCGCTGGACATCACCGGCACCGGCGATCGCGATGCCGAACTGCTGCACGGGTATTTCCGCCAGGCGGCGCTGTCCACCGAAAACCGGCTGATGGTCGAACACCGGCCCTGCCACCTGCTGGCCGTTCAGCACGACGCGCGCTGGCTGCAGTCGCCGTTGCAGGGGTTGCTGGCGGTCGAGGAAGACGGCCGCGTACGTGCGGCCAACCGGGTGGCACGCCGCTTGTTCGGGCTGCCACGGCGGGGAGCGTTGCCGTTGCTCACGCTGGAGGGCCTGTTCGCCGGCGCCAGCGTGCACCAGCGGCGGCGGTTGCTGCAGGCCGGGCCGGCGCATCGGGTGCGTATCGGCGAAGACACGGCGGTGTATGTGCAGTACCTGCGCGGGCCGTTGGCGGCGCGCGCGGGCGTGCGGAGTGACGCCGCCGCCGTCCAGGCGGGCGCGCCGTCGCTGCGTGCGCTCAATGCGC
>NZ_QAIW01000435.1:46198-50347 GCF_003061285.1 Stenotrophomonas sp. HMWF003
CCGGCGTTACCGCCCCGCGTCACGCAGCGATCGGCGTGCGATCAATCGCGGAAGTTGTCGAACTGCAGCGGAACTTCGAAGGTTTCCTTCTTCAGCAGCGCGATGGCGTCCTGCAGGTCGTCGCGCTTCTTGCCGTTGACGCGCAGCTTGTCGCCGTTGATCTGGCTGTCCACCTTCAACTTGCCTTCCTTCAACTTCGCCGCGATCTGCTTGGCGACCTTCTGTTCGATGCCCTGCTTGACCGTCACCTTCTGGCGCGCACCGGCCAGGTTGGTCTCGACGTCGCCAAACTCCAGGCAGCGCACGTCGATGCCACGCGCGATCAGGCGCGCACGCAGGATGTCGGTCATCTGCTGCAGCTGGAAATCGCTCGGCGCGGACTGGCTGATCACGCTGTCTTCCAGCACGAACTTGGCCTCCACGCCCTTGAAGTCGAAGCGGGTGGACAGCTCGCGGTTGGCCTGGTCGACCGCGTTGGTCAGTTCGTGGGTGTTGACTTCGGAAACGACGTCAAAGGAAGGCATGGGGAAACTCCAACGGGTGAATGCCGTCATTCTAACCACCCCGGCATGGACGGCCCGCCCATCGCGGCGATAATGGGCCATGATCACCCAGAAATCCCCCTCCCGCGCCGTCGCCTGGATGTTGATGGCCGTGGCCTGCTTCTCGCTGATGGACGCCGGCATGAAGCAGCTCGCCAGCAGCTATCCCACCCTGCAGGTGACCTTCCTGCGCGGCGCGGCGTCGCTGCCGTTCGTGCTGGTCTGGGTGCTGGCCACCGCCGGCCCGCGCTCGCTGGTGCCCAAACGCTGGGCCCTGCACCTGCTGCGCGGGGCGCTGGGCATGGCCATGATCGGCTGCTTCGTCTACGCCCTGCGCAGCCTGCCGCTGTCCACCGCCTACACCATCTATTTCGTGGCCCCGCTGCTGATCGCCGCGTTGTCGGTGCCGCTGCTGGGCGAACACGTCGGCCCGCGCCGCTGGATCGCCATCGGTATCGGCCTGATCGGGGTGCTGGTGGTGTTGCGGCCGGGGGTGGGCGGCTTCATCTCGGTACCGGGCCTGATGGTGCTGCTGGCGGCCACCGCCTATGCCGTGGCCGCCATCACGGTCAGCATGCTCACCCGTACCGACACCCCGCAGTCGATGGTGGTCTGGTTCCTGGTGATCATGGCGGTGGGCGCCGGCCTGTTGGCCCTCCCCGACTGGCAACCGCTGCAGTTGGGCCACGCCGCGCTGATCGCCGGCATGGGCCTGGCCGGGGCCGGGGGGCAGGTGGCCCTGACCCGCGCGTTCCAGCTGGGCGAGGCCTCGCTGATCGCGCCGCTGGAGTACACCGGGCTGGTCTGGGTGATCGGCTGGGACCTGCTGTTCTGGGGCGCGCTGCCGGACCGCTTCACCTGGCTGGGCGCGGCGATCATTGTCGCCTCCGGCCTGTACCTGCTGCACCGGGAGCGGGTCCGCCAGGTCCAGGCGCCCGCGCCGCTGGACCATCCCTGAGCCGGGCAGGGCCGTCCCGGGCCCGATCACGCCGGCTTAGAACCAAACGGAATATCATTCCGCACAGCCGCGCGGGCCAGGGCCGCCCCGCGCTGGTAGGCTGCACGCCCCCTCCCGTCGATGCCCGGTTGACCGCGAAGTGATCGAGTTCCAGCGCCTGCACAAATCCTATGCCGTCGGCGGCCGCGCGATCGCCGCGCTGCAGCCGCTGGACCTGACCATCGAGGCCGGCGAGGTATTCGGCATCATCGGCCACTCCGGGGCGGGCAAGTCGACCCTGATCCGCCTGATCAACCGGCTCGAGGAGCCCACCGGCGGCCGCCTGCTGATCGGCGGCGAAGACGTCACCGCGCTCGATGCCGACGGCCTGCGCGCGCTGCGCCGGAAGATCGGCATGATCTTCCAGCACTTCAACCTGCTGTCCTCGCGCACGGTGGCGGCCAACGTCGCGTTCCCGCTGGAACTGGCCGGCACCCCGCGCGCCGAGATCGACGCGCGCGTGGACGAGCTGCTGCATACCGTGGGCCTGGAAGCGCACGCGACCAAGTACCCGGCGCAGTTGTCCGGCGGCCAGAAGCAGCGCGTCGGTATCGCCCGCGCCCTGGCCACCCGCCCGCAGATCCTGCTGTGCGACGAGGCCACCAGCGCGCTGGACCCGCAGACCACCGCCTCGGTGCTGAAGCTGCTGGGCAGGATCAACCGCGAGCTGGGCCTGACCATCGTGCTGATCACCCACGAGATGGACGTGATCCGCCGGGTCTGCGACCGCGTGGCCGTGCTCGATGCCGGCCACCTGGTGGAAACCGGCCCGGTCACCGAGGTATTCCTGCACCCGCAGCACCCGACCACGCGCCGCTTCGTGAGCGAATCGGAGCAGGTGGACGAGGGCGAACTGCACAAGGATTTCGAGGCGGTCGCCGGGCGCATCGTGCGCCTGACCTTCCTCGGCGCCGACACCTACGAACCGCTGCTGGGCCGCATCGCGCGCGAAACCGGCGTGGACTACAACATCCTGTCCGGCCGTATCGACCGGATCAAGGACACCCCCTACGGCCAGCTGACGGTCTCGCTGGTGGGCGGCGACGTGCAGGCCGCGCAGGCCGGCTTCGTGGCCGCCGGTGTCCACCTTGAGGAGCTGCGTCGATGATCCTGGCTACCGCAGGCGGTTTCTTCCGCCACCTCGACGCGGGCAAGTGGGCCGACATCGGCCAGGCCACGCTGGACACCCTGTTGATGCTCGGTGGCTCGCTGCCGCTGACCCTGCTGATCGGCCTGCCGCTGGGCGTGCTGCTGTTCCTGACCGGCTCGCCGCAGCTGCACCGCAAGCCGGTGCTGTACGGCGCGCTGGCGGTGCTGGTGAACCTGCTGCGGTCGGTGCCTTTCATCATCCTGATGATCGTGCTGATCCCGCTCACCTTGTGGATGATGGGCACCTCGCTGGGCGTGCGCGGTGCGATCGTGCCGCTGGTGATCGGCGCGGCGCCGTTCTACGCGCGCCTCGTGGAAACCGCGCTGCGCGAAGTGGACCGCGGTGTGATCGAAGCCAGCCAGTCGATGGGTGCCACCACCTGGCAGCTGGTCACCCGGGTGTTGCTGCCCGAAGCGCGGCCGGGTCTGATCGCCGGTGCCACGGTCACGGTGATCGCGCTGATCGGTTTCACCGCGATGGGCGGTGCCATCGGTTCGGGCGGTCTGGGCGACCTGGCCTTCCGCGACGGCTACCAGCGCTCGCACACCGACGTGGCCCTGGTCACCGTGGTGCTGCTGCTGGTGCTGGTGCAGATCCTGCAGATGCTGGGCGACTGGCTGGTCTCGCACTACAGCCGGAAATAGCCGGTAGGTACCGACCGGTGGTCGGTACATTGCCTTCCGCAGCGGCTGGGCCAGGCCCCAGGTCGTGCCGCCTATGGGAATGCCGGGGTGGCAGCCTACGCAGCTTCGATTGAGCAGGTGCTCGACGGGCGCATCATTGCGTGACCGGCATCTGTGTTATATTCCGTTTCGCGTAATACGCTACGCGAAATGATCCAGTCCTTTCGATGCCGCCACACGCTCGCGCTGTTTGCGGGACGATGTCCTCGACAGTTCCGTGCGTTTCAGTCCCTGGCTGAGCGCAAGTTGCAGATGCTGGATGCTGCACAAACGCTGCAGTTCCTGCGCAGCCCGCCCGGAAATCGGCTCGAAGCGCTTCGCGGCGACCGGCGTGGGCAGCACAGCATCCGCGTCAACGCACAGTGGCGACTGTGTTTTATCTGGACCGACAACGGTCCGCGTGATGTCGAGTTCGTCGATTACCACTGAGGTGCCATCCATGAGCCGCCCCACCAACACCCTCAGGGCCGTCCATCCGGGCGAAATTCTGCGCGAAGAGTTTCTGCTGCCGTTGCAGCTGAGCATCACTGCGCTGGCACGGGCGTTGGACGTGCCGCCGACGCGGCTGCATGCCATCGTGCATGAAACCCGCGGCGTCACAGCCGATACCGCAGTGCGCCTGGCACGTCATTTCGGCGGGGACGCCGCGTCGTGGCTGGCCCTTCAGGCCGAGTACGATCTGAAGACGCTGCCGACCCGGCAGGAAATAGAGCGCAGGGTGCAGCCGCGCGAGGCGGCCTGACCGCCGCCCTTACCGGACGTTCGGCACCTCATACC
>NZ_QAIW01000436.1:0-1219 GCF_003061285.1 Stenotrophomonas sp. HMWF003
GTGCTCGATCTCCAGCTGCGACGCCTGCTCGTCGCCCTCGCGGGCGGTGCGCACACACCACTGCCGGTCGGCCGTGCAGAAGCGTGCCGAGGCCTGCTCGGCGCCCGCCTGCGCGGCGGGCTGCTCGATCAGCGCCTCCAGCCGGTTGCCGGCACGGTCGTGCACGGGTGCGGACGCCGCTGCGTTGCTGATGGCCGCCAACACCACCGCCATGGCGGCCAAACGGGTCCTGCGCTGCAACGTCCCTGGCATGTGCTGCATCCTGTCGTAAACGAACAGGATAGCGCAGGGCTCAGCGCACCCCGTCAAGCGCGTCCTGCGCGCCGGTCACTGCCGCACAGGCATGGTCCTGCAGTTCTTCGCCGCTGGCATCGTTGCCCTGTGCTGCATCCAGCTGCGTGGCCAGCAGCAGGAACCCCGGGCTGCCATCACTGGCGTGGGCACCCACCACCACCAGCGACCACTGGCCGAGGTCCTGCACGCCGGACAGTTCGCTGGCCAGAAGCCGCACCGGATCGACCGTCAACGCCTCCCCCGCCACCCGACGCGCCTGGTAGCGGTGGCCCCGCAGCGGCTCCGGCAGGGGTTGCCAGCGCGTCTGGATGCCCTCCCCCAGGCGCTGCAGCTGCGCGAGGACATCGGCGCGCAGGCAGTCCACGTGGATGTGCAGCTGGTGCTGCGAGCGCCCGTGCGGCGAGTTCAGCGCCAGGCTGGTGACCTCCCGTGGCAGCGGGCGCCCCAGTGCCTGCGCGGTGCGCCAGCGCTCCTGCCAGGCGGCAGCGAAATAGTTGGGCGCATCGGCGCGCAGCAGCAACGGGCTTTCGATCCCGGTGACCCGGTCCAGCGGCAGCAGCAGGTACTGATACTGGCCGTGCGAGTCCTTCAGCACCACGTCGCGGCGCCCGGCCTGCGGGTTGACCGCCACGCAGCTTCCCTGCGGCGGTCCCTGCAGGCGGCAGTCGCGCTGCACGATCCCCCACAGCGCATCGGGATTGACCGGCGGCTTGGCCGGGGGTGGTGCGCTGGCACAGGCAGCCAACAGCAGCAGGACGCAGGGCAGGAACAGTCGGTGGATCACGGGCAGGACTCGGCTACGGCTACCGTCCGGCCCGCGCCGGGCCGGCTCGGCGCGTAGTGTACCCGCCCGCCCTTGACCGCCCGGCGACACAGTGCCGCTGGGCCGCCTTTCGCACAGAGGCCGGGCTAGGCGGGCTCGGTC
>NZ_QAIW01000436.1:1229-4321 GCF_003061285.1 Stenotrophomonas sp. HMWF003
CGCCTGGGGCGCGGCAGCGCCCTCCTCGACTTCGCCCGGCTTGTACTTGGTATCGCCGAAGTACAGCACCCGCCACATCGCCAGGTTGCCGATGAACCAGTGCGAGATGGAGTCGTGGCCGTAGCCATCGAAGAACGTCTCCACCGCTTCGGGCAGCAGCTGCTTGTTGTCCCAGGCATCGAGCATGGTGCGCTCGGCCAGGGTGAGGCGCTTGCCACGCTCGCGCTTGCGTCGCAGCGCGACCATCTTCCCGACCAGCGTGTCGGTCTCGCTGGCCAGGCCCTTGCGCTGCTTCTTGACCTCCGACAGCGCATCGTTGCGCGCGCTCAATTCATCGGAGACCCGGTTCCATTCGGCCAACTGTTCGCTGCTCATGTCGCTGGGGCCGCCATCGCGGGCATACGGGTCGCCCAGCTGCGCGCGGCGCCGGCGCAAGGTCTTCACCTCCGCATCCAGCGCGTCCTGGCGCTCCTGCAGACGCTGCATCGACGGCAGCTTGTCGCCGCGCGCCACCCGCACCTTCAACCAGCGGTGCAGCAGCTCCATGTGCGCGGCCTGCACGTCTTCCATGCGTCCCCGCTTGACCCGGATCGCCTGCAGGTAGGCGTTGTACACCGCCTGCAGCTCGGGATCGGACTTGTCGAACTCCGCCCGGACCGACGGGTCCAGCCGTGTCAGCGGGTGCAGCAGCACGCCCCCGGCCAGGGCAATGTCGTACATCTCGTTCAACGCGAAACGCGCGATGCTGTTCTGGCGCCCCTGGTGCTGCGGATCGTAGCCGCCGCCCACGTCGGAGTGCACGCCCGGGTACCAGATCTCCTGGGTATTGTCGGGATAGCGTGCATCGTCGCGGGTGGAGTCCAGCGGGAACTGACCGCGCAGCTCGTGCGCGGCGGTCATGTGCACCGACTGCACCACCATCGGCGGAATGCGCATGCCCTCGCCCCAGCCGTTATGGCCGTTGCCCGCATTCACGGCGGCATGCGCCAGGGACGGCCACACCGACACCACCGTGTCGTACAGGCCAGCGAACCCGATCCGCATCGGCACGGTCTTGTTGTACATCCAGGTGCCGTCTGGCTGGCGCTTGCACAGCGCCACCAGGTCGCGGATGAACCCACGGGCCTGCGCCGCGCCGCGTGAGAAGCCGAACACCGACACGTTCACCACCACGATGCGCATCTGCGCCGCCTGCTGGGTGATGAAGGTATCCAGCTGCTCCAGCGCATGGTCGATGCGCTCGCGCCCGCCCTTGCCGATCGCCAGTCCCAGCATGCCACCGCTGTCGCCCACCTCCGGGCACGGGGTACCTACCCCGGCCAGGTACGTGGACAGCACGTTGCGGTGGCCATCGATGCGGGCGTTGTACAGGCGGGCGATGTTGGACAGCGCGCGCTGGTCGTCCGGTTTGCCCATCTCCGCATCGCGGTTGTTGCCGGTGCCGTCGAAGTAGATCGTGACCTGCAGCGACTGGCTGCAACCGGTGGTGGCCTCTTCCTTCTCGGGCAGCGTACAGCTCTGTGCGGCCTGCCGTTGCTGGCGCTCGGCATCGGTCATGGGCCGGGTGCCCCGGGCCAGCCGCGCGGTGCGCGCCGTGGGATCGGCGTCGGCCACCGGCTCGGGCGAGCCGGGCTCCAGGTCTACCTGGCCGGGAATGGCGGTGGGATCGGTGGCGGTCATCGGCAATGCACTCCTTCATCTACCGGTGCGGGCACCGGATGGCTTCCTTGGAGAACGGGCAACGCGTACTTACAGGCCCTGGTTCGCGATATGGCCCTCGGGGATCTTCTCGCGGCGCAGGTCCCAGGGATCCTTGCCGCGCTCCAGCAGTTCGGCTTCCACGTGCCCGTCCTGGTAGAAGTGCAGCAACAGCGTGTGCGGGTCGGCCGGGTACGGCTGGCGCACCGTTACCTGCGCCGATTTCGGCTCACGCGGGCCGACGTCCACGTAGGTGTTGGTCTTCAGGTCGTAACGGCCGGACAGCTCCCAGGTGACGTTGAGCGTGATCGGTTTGTCGGTGCGTGGCGCAAGCGGTCCCATCACCGAACCACTGTTGGTATAGGCCGATATTCCGCCCATCCACTTGCCATCCACCCGCGTGTCATACAGGTAGCGGTCGCTGTAATTGAACGCGAACAGCGTCAGGTACGGCGACTTCGGCTTGCTCTTGGCCATCGCACGCGAGCAGCCCGCGCCGATCAGCACGATGGCCAGCGCCGCGAGCGCGATCCAGGTAAACGACTTGAGACTCAACATGCAGGCTCCACGACAGACAGGCCAACGGGGTACGAACGAAAAGGGATCACCAGGTTTCCTCCATCGGCCAGACCTCATCGCCGATCTGCTTCGCGGTGCGGCGGCCATCGGCGAAGTCCTGCAATCGCTGCTGCCAGGCCGGGTCGTCGGCCAGGTCATCGCCAGCCAGCAACGCCCAGGTGCACACCATCAGCACCCGTCGGCTGTCTTCGATGCCGAACCGGGCGGCCAGCGCCACCGCGCCGCGCAGGAACCCGTACAAGTTGGCCGACGGCAGGCGATCGAGCAGTTCCGGATCGGTCAACTGGTAATGCTCGATCAGCGTGTAGGGGTAGGCCGAATCGATCAGCACGCGGCGCTGTTCGGCTTCCAGCGTCCATGGCAGCAGGTGCGGATCGATGTCCGGGCAGGTCAGCACCAGGGTGTCCCAGCGGTGATCGTGGGTCACGTAATGCCAGCGCTCCCCCACCGCGAGGAACACCTCCCGCTGTTCGCGGTCCAGCGCCTGCACCCACCAGGGCAGCACGCGCCCGTCGTAGAACCGGGCCAGGAATTCCTTGCCGTTGGGATAGCGCGCGTCCAGCCGGCGCGACAGGCGCTGCAGCAGCACGTCCTGCGTCAACGCGGATTCGATCACCGTGGCGGCGCCGAGCGCCTTGGCGTGGCCATCCAGGCGCAGCAGCACGGCTTCCGCCGGGAGCTCGGGAGGCAGCCGTGACAGGTACACCGAGGTGTCGGCGCTGCCATCGGCCAACAGCCCATCGAACAGGCGCGACGCCGCATGCGGCAGGAACTGCAGCACGGCCTGCGGTGCGTCGCACTGGGCACCGTCGAGC
>NZ_QAIW01000436.1:4331-5420 GCF_003061285.1 Stenotrophomonas sp. HMWF003
AAGGTCGTCGGCAGCATGGATCAGCCCTTCGGGGTCAACGGCGCGGCACGCTGCGCGGCCAACAGCAGGCATTCCTTGCACACCGACTGCGGGAACACCGGCAACGGATAGTTGCCACTGCCGCCGGGCTGGAACGACTTGCGCGCCGCATGCACGGTGATGGTGCCCGGCGCGGTGAAGGTGATGTTGCCCTGTTCGATGGTGAGACTGGCACCGCCGGCCGTGGCCACATGGAGGGTGCGCCCAGCGCCAAGTTCCAGCGCGGCCTCGGCACTGGCGCCATGCAGCGCCGCCTGCGACTGCACCCGGATCTCATCGTTCTGCGCCAGTACTTCCAGCGTGCCGTTGCCACTGACCACGCTCAGCGTGGTGGCCTGCGGCCCCTGCCCGGTGCGTGCAGCGGCAAGCACGCCCAGCGCCTGCCGGCTGTGCCAGCGTGCCTGGCCCATCACCACGGTTTCGCTGGCCAGGCCGCTGCCCAGGGTGAGCGTTTCGCCCTGCGCCCACTGCAGCGACTGCCCGGCCACGTGCGCGATGCCCGCTGGTGCGGCGATGCCCAGCAACGGGTCGCCGGTGTGCGGCACGCGGCCGTCGCCGGCCGCGGCATCGCGGTCCGGGGCGGCCCCACGCGCATCGGGGTAGGCCGCGCCCGTTACCGCGGTGCGCGTACTGCGCAGCATCGCCTGCAGCGGGGCGGCATCGGTCACCAGCCGGGAGTGCGCCGGGCGCACCACGCCTTCGCTATCGGCCAGGCGCACCGTTTGATGGGTGCCGGCTGCCACCGCAAACGTGCTGCCCAGCGTATCCAGCTGGCCCAGCAGGGCGACCGGCGCCGAGGCGGTGCCTGCGGCGGTGTTGGTGCCCGCGTAAGCACTGAGCCACAGCCCTGCGCGGCCACGCACGCTGCCCCAGGCATCGCTGCGCAGTTCGAACCCCTCGCCGCGCAGGCTGCCGCGGAAATTGTCGGCCTGGTGGATCAGGTGGCCCAGGCTCAGGCCGCTGGACGCCTGCGTGGTCGCCAGCTGCAACCGCAGCTGGGCATCGCTGTCGTCGAACAGCAGGCGGCTGTAGCCCTGCCCACCCCACTCG
>NZ_QAIW01000436.1:5430-14616 GCF_003061285.1 Stenotrophomonas sp. HMWF003
GTGCCAGGCCGGGGCATGGCCGCCGCTGCGATTGCCCTGTGCGCTGGCCACGGCATCGCCAGCCTGCGCATACGCGCTGGTATCGGCCTCGGCGCTGCGGCCACCCGGGGTCGGCACGGTGCCGGCTTCGCCCTGCCCGTTGTACAGGCTGCCCAGCACCACCGGGCGATCGATGTCGCCTTCCAGGAAGCCGACCAGGACTTCCTGCCCCACGCGGGGTACGAACTGGCTGCCAACACCCGGCCCGGCATAACGCTGGGCCACGCGCAGCCAGGTGCTGTCGTTGCTCGCCCCGGCTGCGCTACCCGCCCCCTGGAAATGGAAACGCACCCGGATCCGCCCGAGGCTGTCGGCATGCACGTCGCGCGCGCCGTCCGCGCTGACCCCGGGTGCGGACACCACCACGGCCGTCTGGTAACCCGGTGCCAACGGACGCGGGTTCAGGCGCGCGCCACTGTCGTCGAACAGCACCGGCCGCCAGGCCAGGTCCCGTGCCTGGGCGTCGAAGGTATTGGCGTAACCATGCGTCTGGGCGCTCCCGGACCCGGCTGCGGCTTCCTCCACGACATCCACGGGGTGAAGCGCCGCAAGCGCCTCGCGCAGGTCTACCGGCAGGTTGTTGATGCCCACATGCTGCACCCGGGTCAACACGAGTTCGGCAGGGGCGCCGCCGGGCAGCCCGGTCACCGTCAGCCACTGACCGGCCGTGGCGCTGCGCAGCGTGCTGCGCCCGTGCCACTGCTGGGCCTGCGCCTCGCCTGCCTGGGCCATCAGCCCGGCGTAACGATCGGCCTCGACGCTGTCGGCAAAACTGTAGGCGCCGGAAGGGTCGTACACCTCGCGTGCCTCACCCTGCCCGCCGCCTTCCAACGGCACGCCGGCGGCGAGCGAACGGCTGGCCTTGTAATCATCGCTGTGCAGCGTCAGGCGCTGGGCTCCCAGACGACGCCGGCGGCCCAGTGCCTGCACGGTGTCATCGGCCTCGGTGGCATCGGCACGATGGAAGCGCACCCCGCCACCGGCCTGCGACACCGCGTCCTGCGCCTGCGCGGCGGCATCGGCAAACAGCACCAGCACGTGGCCACCGGGATCCTCCCCACCATCTTCCACCCGCCAGCCCAGGCCTTCTTCGGCCAGCAGGCGCTGGAGGAAGGCCAGGTCGGTCTCGCGATACTGCACGCAGTAGCTGCGCGGTCGCGCGCCCTTGAGGAAATCCACGGCTTCCCCGCTCCAGCGCCATTGCAGCTGGCTGGCGTGGTCGCCCAATACGGTGTCGACGATCTGCTGCACGTCCATGTTCTGGAAGACGCGGCTGTGATGGCCGTGTTCCAACCGGCAACTGGCGTCCCGCAGCACCACGCGGTAACGGGCCAGGCCGCCATCGTCGGCCAGCAGGTGCGCTTCGGTGATCAGGCCATGCCGGGGCAGCCAGCGACCATCGGCCAGCCGGGTCTGCAGGCAGGCCGCACTGCCAAGCCACTGCTCCAGGGGCAGGTCCGCGTCGAGCGCCAACAGCAGCACCTCGTAGCGGAACCCGTGCGAGAGCTGTTCTTCACCCTGCCAGCGGTCCACCAGCACCATCGGCGCATCCGGCAACTGCATCCGGTACAGACGTTCCCCATCCAACAACCGGGCCGCCTGTGTCATCAGGTTCCGCATTGCTTCCATGGCTCACCTTGGCTCGCGCGCCACCGGCGTTGCCGGTGCCGCTTCCATCCCCTGTGACCCGACGGTAGCAGATGCAAAACCAACACGCACGCTACGCAAGGCAGCGTCCGTTAAAACCACGTCAACGTGCCGCCAACGTGAGTCAGTAGGTGGCGTAGGGAACTTCCACCACGACCGGGGCGCCGGGCGCGCCCACCGGGCGCAGCGTGAAGCGGTCCAGCGTGCCATCTTCATCGGTGAAGGTGGTCGTCTGGAACTGCAGCTTGTAGCTGCGGGTGCCGGTCTTGACGGTGCCGGCGGCATCGATGCTGGCGCCCGGGGGCAGCAGCAACCCACCCAGGTCGCTATAGGCCTCGATCGCGTCATGGAAGACGTAGGTGGCCAGGGCACCGTCGCGTTTCATTTCGTACACGCGCGGTTCGTAGGGCGGGGTGTCGTTGCCCTCGTTGAGCAGGTCCGACACCCACACGCCCGGCAAGCGGTACTGCGTTTCCAGCACGCCCGCGTCCAGCCGGTCGCTGCTGACCACCATGCAACACACCACGCGGTTGGCTTCCCGGTCCAGGATTGCAAAGCGCGTGCCCTTGGCCACGGGGGTGGGCAGCATCGCAAAGGCCAGATCGTCCTGCGCAGGTTCGACCCCGTTGGCCGAATGCACGTTGCGCCAGCCGCCGAAGACGGGGGCGGCCGGTGCGGCCTGTGCGGCGGCATCCAGGCCGACCGCCAGTCCCAGCGCCAACAGCAGCGCCTGGGTGATGTTTCTGCCCTGCATGGGTGTGGGTCCAGTGTTGAAAGCGCCGCCACTATGCGTCAGCGGCGCGGGAGGATCAATTGGTGCCGAAGCGTACGTCGACCGTCTGTGCGGCGCCACCGCTTTCAGGCGTGAGGCGGTAGGTTTCCAGCCCGCCGTCATCGTCGGGCAACGTGTCCACGGTGCGGACCACCGTGTAGGTCGCACCGCCGAAGCTCACCTTGCCCGCACCCGCCGCCTGTGCATCGGCCGGCAGCAACAGGCCGCCCCATTCGCCGCTCTCGGTGAAATGCCCCTCGAACCGGTAGCCCAGCAGGCGGCCCACCGGGCGCGCGGCGAACACGTGCGATGCCCCGCCGGCGCCATTGTCCAACCCACTGGTCAGATCCGATGCCCACACCCCGGGCACCTGGTAGGAATGTTCCAGGGTGGCCCGCTGCAGCCGGGGACTGGACACTTCCAGGCAGCAGACAGGCTGCCACCGGGTCAGGTCCATCACCGTGAAGCGGGTGCCTTTGCCCGCGTCGGCAGGCAGCATCACGAACGCGCTGCGCTGTTCGGACACCGAATACGCCGGCCCGATCGTCAGGCTGCGCCAGCCGCCCGCGGACGGCCCTGCGGCCTGGGCGCTGCCAGCGGCGGCAAGCAGGGAAAACACAGCAGCGATGACGCCTTTCATGGACATGCTCAATTACCTGTTTTGGACCAATGCGGTTCGTCGACCTTGTTCTTGGGGCCGTAGTAGGTCCAGTGATAGACCTTGTACGTGGCGCCTACTTCCTGCAGGTCGCGCTTGCTGGTAATCGCCACCGACACGCCACTGGCGTTCTTGACGGTCTTGCCGATGCCCCACGGGGGATCGAACTTCATGTCGATCGCCTCGCCCCCGTTGTGGTTGGAACTGTAGGGCTTGCCGATCGCGCCGGCGGCCGCATACGCCTGGTCCATCGCACGCGCGCCCTTCTTGGCCGCGTCCAGGTCGGGCTTGCCGTTGGCGTCCAGGTGCTCCCAGTCGATGTTGACCGGTTCGTCGCCATTCTGCGGCACGAACTTGGGCACCTTGCCCGGTGCCAGCCCCTGCACCACTTCGCGGGCGTAGTACATCAGGTAGGAGCGCTGCGGCGGGCGCAGGGTGGTGTTGATGATCACGTCGATCCCACCGGCCTTCATCGCCGCGATGAAGCTGCTCGCGCCCTCGCGGAACGGCGACTTGAGGTCGGCCACCTTGGCACTCTGCAGGAACCGGCCATGCCAGTGCTTGCCGCTCTTGCTGGTGGCACCGCCATCGGTAGCCGCGGCATTGGCCTCGCCCAGCGGCGAATAGAAATTGTTGAGCAACGCGATCGGGTGGATGTGGTACACCTCCGGCGACACCGGGAAACCGGGCACCTTGGGCTGCACCTTGTCCCACCAGCGCAGGTGCTTGATGCGCAGCTTCTCGGCGCTCCACTCGGGCTGGCCGCCCAGCATCAGCGGATCCAGCGCGTCCCACTTGGCATCACTGCCGCCCCACTCGCTTTCGTACTTCGCAATCATCCGGCTCATGGCCTGGGCCATCAGCGGCTGTTCCATCGCCGTGCGCAGCTCGGCCTTGGACAGGTAGCCGCTCTTGTCGGTGTCCAGCTGCTCATAGAGCTTCTTGACCAGCGCGCTCTGGTCGACCTTGTCGGCGCGCATCTTGTAGTCGGTGACCTCATCGGCGCGCAGCGCGCCCATGTTCACCAGCGAGGCCGACAGCATGTCCACCGGCTGGATCTGCCCTTCTTCAACCCAGTCGAAGCCCGGCCATGCCCACGGCGATTGCCAGCCCACCTTCGGCATGCCGCTTTCGCAGACCCAGCCGACGTGGATCTTGCCGGCATTCTGGCTGCGCACCGACACGCGCCACCACGGCTTGCCATCGGCGTCGACAACGCGGTCTGCCGGCGGGTTCTTCTCCAGCTCGGCGCGGGTCATCACCCGCGCAAACGCGGCTTCACCACCGGCATCGGGGCCATCCAGCCGCAACGGGAACTTCTTCCACACCTTCATGCCGTCGGCACCGCACGACACCAGCGCCGCACGCTCCACCCACACCGCGTCACCCTGCGGCATGCGCATCTCGCGCCGCTTGTAGTTCAGCTTCTTGGCCAGCTTCTCGTCCAGGGTGCGGTCGGTGTCGGCCGGGCCGACGAACCAGCCGGTCCATTCGGCATCGGGCGCCTTGGCGTAGCGCTTGCTCTTGGACGAGTACGCGCCCAATGCCTCGCGGTCCATCACCACCAGGCCCGCCTTCTGGATCTTCGCCCACGGACCGATCGCGCCGTCCTTGCCCTGCACCAACCGCGTATCGGCCGGCCAGGTGGTGTCGTGCGGCACCGGCAGCTTGAGCTTGGCCCCCTTGTCGATCAGGAACAGCGAGCCGGTGTTGGGCGGCAGCAGCGAGGCATACTTGCGCGCTGTCTTGACGAACACCGGCAGGTCGTTGCCGGCGAAGGTCTCCAGATGCACCATCTGCCGCCACCCGCGTTTGGCGCGCGGCTGGGCATCCACGTACTGCTGGTACTCGCCCACGTGGCCGAGCAGCACACCGGCACTGACCGGGATGGGCTTTTCCGGAATCACCACCTGGTCCAGGGTGAATGGCGCCTTGGGGCCGGGGTCCAGTTCGGACAGGAACACCCAGCCCTGCGCGGCCGCCGGATCCACCGCCTCGCCCGGACGCACCGGCGCAATCTGGCCTTCCAGGATGCGGTCGATCTGCGCCCACTTCTCGCCCCGGTTCTTCACCGTGATGCGCGCGCCACGCGGCAGCAGCCCGATGCGGGCGCTCTTGCCGTTGGCTTCCTTGCGGATGTTCAAGCCGATGATCGGCGCGGCGGCGTCACTCATGGACCAGCTCCTCGGACGTCACGTTGTCCCACTCCTTGGTCTCGGGCGGGAAGAACCCGAGCAGTTCATTGGCTTCGCTGGAGATACCGTGGCCGCAATCGCAGCCCACCTCTTCCACCTCCGCCGGGGCCTCCGCAGCGGCTTGCACCGGTGGCGGTGGCACCTCCTGCGTGTCCTTGGCGCGCTCGCCCACGACGAACTCGTTGCTGGCATCCCAGTAGGCCGGCCGCGCGCGCTTGGGATTCTCCTCGTAACCCTGGAAATCCAGCAGGTGCATGTACAGGCTGTAGAACACCATCTGCATGCCCGGATCGCGCGGCTTGGGTGCCTCCGTCTTGGGCGGGTCCTTCTTTGCGGTCCCCTGCGCCGCGGCCGCCGCAGCACCCGTGGTGGCTCCCGCGGCACCGGCCGCGGCAACACCGCCAGACGGATTGTCGGGTGTGCAGGTCTTGGGCGCGTTCTTCTCCGCTTCGGCCTTGAACAGCGCTTCGGCGTTCGGCGGCAGCTCGATGCGGTGCCGCACCAGCGTGAAGCCGGACGAATACGCTGCGCTGCGCTGTACCTTGGGGAAGGTGATTTCGGGGTACTTGCGGTTCACCATGTAGGCGACGATCTCGCCGTCCTTGATGCAGCGCACGCCATCGGTCTGGTTCAGCACGGTGCCGGTACCGGCATCGAAGTGGATGCCGCCATGCCACAGGCCGCTGGCGCCGATCGGGAAGAACCCGTCGTCAGCCTTGCTCAACGCGCCCTGCAGCGCGGGCAGGCCGATATATGCCGCGCCGTCCAGCGCGGTGGTCTTGCCCTGCGGCGGGAATGGATACGACCAGGGTTGCTGCACTTCCACCGGCTCGCAGCACCCAAGCGCATAGCCGGCGAACTTGGCCATGTACTTGCCCACCGAGGTGCCGAAGGCGTCGGTGGCATTGATGGCGCCGCCGGTCTTCAGGAAGGCCATCACCGCTGGCGTCTTGTACTTGCCCTCCTTGGGCGTGACCGTGCCGTAACCCTTCAGGTGCGCCGCGGCGATGATGCCCGACTCGGTGACCAGCACCCCGCCGATGGTCTGCCCGATGTACGCGTGCGCGCCATACTTGCGGCCCATGCTGCACAGCCGCCGCACCCAGGCCTGGCCCGCCTTGTCCTGGATCGCCACGTTGTTGCGGAACACCTGCAGGCTGGTCGCGCCGTCCTTGCCGGTCCACGTGCCGTCCCAGTCCTGGAAGAACTTGCCGTCCTTTTCGTGCTTCTTCCCGTCGTGGTTGAAGTAGCCCAGGTCCATCAGCGCGTCTTCGCCGAACTGGTATTTGCCGACGTAGCCGAACTTGTTGATGATCGTCGAGTCGCCGCCGCCCTCGGAGGCGAACAGCGCATTGAGGAAGCCCTGCAGGTCCTTTGCCATAATCAGTTCCCGTTGCAGAACGCGGTGTAGTCTTCGTCGCTGATCTGCACCGGCGCGCGCTCACTGATGCGATCCATGGCGTCGGCAGGCAGCGTGCCCAGCCAATGCACCTGGCACTTGTCGACCAGGCGCCCGGCCATGCGGCCGGTGGCCGGGTCGTACAGCGCCACCAGGGTGGTCAGGTTGCACTGGTGCGCCTGGCAGGCGCGGTACAGCCAGCGTTCGCCGGCCGCGGTCTGGATGCGCTCGCCCTGCGGCTGCGGCCCGCTGCCGATCCGCTCGCGCAGACGCGCATCGCCCAGCGCTGCCGCGTCGGCCAGCATGTCGGTGAAGGCCTTATCCACGCGCGGGTCGTACTGCGGGCAGGTTTTGCCGCAGACCGCATCCCCCACCAGGTTGAACAGTTCGGTGGCCAGCGGATCGGTCGCCTCTGAGGCGGTTGCCGCAGCGGGCTCGGCTGCCGGTGCATCCACGGCCACCGCGGCCGCTGCTGCATCCCCCTGGGCGGCCGCGTCGGCCACCTGGTCTGCCGGTGGCTGTGCCTGGCAGGCCGCCAGCAGCATCGCGCCGGACAGCAGCGATGCGATAAAAATCCTGTTCATGCTCATCCCGAGAATCCAATGATGCGTTGCTTCTTGAGGTCCCCATGCACCCAGCTCTTGAGCTCGGCCTGGTAATTGCTGGGACCGGTGAACGACTTCTTGCCGGCGTGCACCACGATGTTGCCCGGTGCGGTGAAGGTGATGTTGCCGCCTTCGATGGTCACGCTGGCACCGCCGGCCGTGGCCACGTGCAGGGTCTTGCCGGCGGCCAGGTCGAACTGCGACTGGGCGCTGGCCATCTTCAGCGCGGCCTGCGCCTGGATGCGCAGTTCGTCCTGCTGCGCCTGCACGTCCAGCTCGCCCTGCCCGGCCACCACGCTCAGCGCGGCAGCCGTTGCCGCCTTGCCCTGCACCGCCGTTGCCAGCACGCCCACGCTCTGCGCGGCATGCAGGCGCATCTGCCCCATGACGGCGGTCTCGCTGGCCTGCCCGCTGCCCAACGTCAACGTCTCGCCGATCGCCCAGCCCAACGCCTGCCCGGCCACATGCACCACGCCGTCCGGCGCGGCCAGGCCCAGCAGTGCATCACCGACGTGCGGCACCTTGTTGTCACCGGCGCTGCCATCGCGCTCGGCCGCCTGTCCACGCGCCGGCGCGTACTCGACGCCCTCCACGGTGGTGCGCGCACTGGCCAGCAGCGCGGCCAGCGGTGCCTTGTCCTGCACCAGCCGCGAGCGGTTGGGTTGCTGCGCGCCTTCGTGCGCGGCCAGCTTGCTGGTCAGGTGGGTGCTGGCCGCCGTTGCAAACGAGCTGCCGAGCGTCTGCAGCTGGGTCAGCAACGCAACCGGCTGCGCCGCATCGCCGGCCTTGCCCTGCGCGCCGCGCGCATAGCCACTCAGCCACAGCCCCGAGCGTGCACGCAGCGCACCCCAGGCATCACTGCGCAGCTCAAAGCCCTCACCGCGCAGGCTGCCGCGGAAATTGTCGGCCTGGTGGATCAGGTGGCCCAGGTTGAGGCTGGTCACCGCCTGGGTGGTCAGCAGCTGCGCGCGCAGCTGGGCGTCGCTGTCGTCGAACAGCAGCGCGTTGTAGCCACTGCCGCCCCACTCCTTGGAACGCACGCCCCACAGTGCACCGGGATGGCGGTGCGCATCGTCGCCGCCGGCGGCTGCGTGCCAGGCCGGCGCGTGACCGCCGGTCACATTGGCCTGCGCGCTGGCGCGTGCATCGGCAGCCTGCGCATAGGCGCTGGTATCAGCGCTGGCGGCCTGGCCGGCCGGGGTCGGTGCCACGCCGGCTTCGCCGCGCCCGTTATAGAGCGCGCCCAGTACCACCGGGCGATCAATATCACCGTCGAGGAAGCCGACCAGCACCTCCTGACCGATCCGCGGCAGGAACTGGCTGCCCACGCCCGGACCGGCATAGCGCTGGGCCACGCGCAGCCACGCACTGTCGCGCGCGCCATCGCCCAGCCCGGACTGGAAGTGGAACTTGACCCGGATACGCCCGGCCAGATCCGCGTGGACTTCGTGGCTGCCGGCGCCGGCAGCGCTGCCCTGCGCGCCCACCACGATCGCAGTCTGGTAGCCCGGCGCCAACGGCCGCGGGTTCAGGCGCACGCCGGTGTCGTCGTGCAGCACGGGCCGCCACGGCGTGTTGCGCTGGACGGCGGTGAAGGCATTCGCATAGCCCACGGCGTCGGCGCGCTCGTGTACGGCCGGATCGACCGGATGCGCTGAAGGTGCAGCGCCCAATGCCTGCGCAAGCGACGCCCGCAGGTCCACGGGAAGATTGTTGACGCCCAGATGCCGGACGCCTGTCAGCAGCACCTCGGACGGCGCCGATGCGGGCACCTGGCCTATCCGCAGCCACTGGCCCGCACACAGCGAGCGCACGCTGCTGCGCCCGCGCCACGCCTGGTTGCGTGCTTCGTGCGCCTCGGCCTGCAGACC